>JAOACM010000174.1 GCA_026417845.1 Planctomycetota bacterium
GTCCAGCACGCAATACTGTTCCACCATCCGTTCCGTCATGGCCGCGTTGACGTGCACGCCTGTGCCTGCGAACCGCTCCGCCTGACGCCGCCTGGCCGCATACACCTGCTCCCTCGCCTCCGCGCTTGTAGGACGCCCTTCGCCGGCTCGCATATCGTCGTACGGGACGGCGGGCACTTCTATCTGGATGTCTATCCGGTCCCACAGCGGCCCGGAGACGCGCGAGAAATACCGCCTTACCGCCAGCGGGGAGCACACGCACCGCTTCCTGGGATCGCCCATGTGTCCGCATGGGCAGGGATTCATCGCTGCGATCATCATCACGCTGGCCGGGAACGTTGCGGAGCCGCTGCTGCGGGAGACGGTGATCTTCCGGTCTTCGAGCGGCTGGCGCAGCGCCTCGCGCGACCGGGATTCGAACTCCGGCAGCTCGTCAAGGAACAGGACCCCGTTGTGGGCCAGCGATATCTCGCCGGGGGACGGGTCAATACCGCCGCCGACCAGTCCGGCGAAGCTGACCGTATGGTGCGGGCTGCGGAACGGCCGCCGGACCACGAGGGCCTGCCCCGGCGCCAGTGCGCCGGCGACGCTGTGTATCCGTGTTGTCTCCAGCGCTTCCCCGAGCGTAAGCGGCGGCAGTATGCCCGGCAGTCGCTTGGCCAGCATGGACTTGCCCGCCCCCGGAGGACCGACCAGAACTATGTTGTGCCCGCCGGCGGCCGCAACGATCAGGGCGCGCTTGGCCATCTCCTGGCCTTTGACGTCCGCCAGGTCTGGCGCGCCGGCCTCGGCTTGTCGGAACAGGGCGGCCACGTCCACCTTTACCGCGGCGATCTCGGCATTTCCCGCAAGCCACGCCGCCGCCTCCGCTAGCGAGGATACGGGCCTGGTCGCGATGCCGTCAACCACCGCGCTCTCGTTGGCGTT
Organism: Planctomycetota bacterium; assembly: GCA_026417845.1. Taxonomy (GTDB): domain Bacteria; phylum Planctomycetota; class SZUA-567; order H5-PLA8; family CALKMO01; genus CALKMO01. The sequence continues at coordinate 928 of JAOACM010000174.1, forward strand.
TTCCGCTGGTGTCAGGATATCTCTGATGCCGGCCTCACGCGCGGCCATCGCGAACGATATGACGCCGCGCACGGGGCGGACTCTGCCGTCAAGCGCCAGTTCGCCCACCGCAACAAACGATTCCCTGACAGGAACCACCTGCCCGCCGGCGGAGAGGATGCCAAGAGCTATCGGGAGATCGTAGATCGGACCTTCCTTGCGCATATCGGCGGGCGCCAGGTTCACCGTGACCCTGCCGTCGGGAAAAGCGAAACCGGAATTATACACGGCCGACCTGACGCGATGGGCGCTTTCCTTGACCGCGGTGTCGGGGAGTCCGACTATCGCCACGGCCGGCAATCCTGGCGCGAGGTCAACCTCCACCTCGACCGGCACCCCGTCTATCCCGACGGCGGCAGCCGAACGCACCCTGGCCAGCATTTTCAAAGGCTCCTTTCGGAGCAACCGCCCGCCCCGCCTTTCCCGGGAGGGAACAGCCGTTTCCTGAAGGATGACACCTCGCCGGCAGGCAGCGCCGCTTCCGGGGACTCCGCCGTCGCGCCGGGCTGGAGGCAGGGACTGCCGTACGCCGGTACGCCCTCCGTCCGGCCCAGCCAAAGCCCGGGCGGAATCCTTCAGTGGCGTCCGCGCGAGGCCCCGCCGGCGCGCACGGCGCCTACAGCTCCACGATCTCGACGTTCGCCCTCGGCACCTCGATCACGCGCCCGTCGCCTATTCTCATCCGCAGCACGCGGACCACGGCCCCGGTCGGTATACGCACCGGTTGCGGCGGCAGCTCGACCACCTCCCCTATCTGGCCGAAGTACGGCTCCCTTATAGCCCTGACCGGCGTTCCTATGCCCAGCGTCCCGGCGCCAGCGCCCTCCGGAGCGGCCCGGTCGTCGTCCCGCGCGCCTTCCGCCGGCACTATTATCTCCGGCCGCATCGCGCCGGCCCTGATCTGCGTCGCGCCGTTGACCGACGCCGCCTTCCCTTCCTGCGAACGCAGCAGCTCGAACGTCCTGCGGGCCATCGGCATCCTGCCGAAGCCCTCGGTAAGGATCAGCGTCAGCGGTATGTTTTCGTCGCCGGTTATCGCGATCCCGATATCGTAGCCCAGGTACTCCCTGAGATCGCGGTCGGTTATTCCGCCGACCACGACCGCCCTGGCTCCGGCGGCGGCAGCCCTTTTAAGCGCCTCCGGTCCGACGGACGATCCGCCCACGAGTATAGCACCGCGCGCGTCGGCCGGGACTCTGTCCGGCGACAGTTCCTCCCCGGGCGAGCCGCAGGACATGCGTATCCTGCCCTGCCGCTCCCCGCCCACGCCGAATATTCCCTGTATGAATGCCCCGCGCGTCCGGACAACCACTCCCTCGCCGGCTATGACCTCCCTGACCACCCCGGCCACGTAGGCGTTTATCTCGATCGGCACCGGCGGTTTCCGGATACCAAGGTGGCCGGTCACCTCCGTATAATATTCAACCCTGCCGTCGCATGGAGATGCTACCTGTGATTTGAAGAGCCCGAAAAATCCGCGGACTTCCGCCAGGAGGTCGCCCTTCCTTACCTCGTCGCCGACCCTGACCCTGACGTTACCGGTCAGCTCGTCGGGGTCAACGCCCATCCGGTCGGCGAGCCTCACGATTTCTATATCGCCCGGCAGCAGGGCCCTGGCCACTACGGTATCGGGCGATACCGTGGCGCCGACGTCCACGAGCACTTCGCCCTTCACCGGCAGGCGGCGTATTTTCTCTATGGTCGCGTCAGCGCTGACCTTAAGGCCTGGCGTATATGCGGTTCCCATGCATCTGTCCTTCCGGGATCGCCAGGGTTCCGGACGCTCGACTACGCGTGCCCCCCAGCCTCCCGGCCTGCCGGACCGGCGCCGCGGCGGAGGCTCCGCACGGCGCGTCCGATCCGCAGCCCCGGCCTTACGTATGTGCGTCCCGCCATCCGCTGCCCGTCCGGGACGCCGGATGCCGCCTCCTGCAGGGCGCGCAAGGACCGGGTTCACGCCGGCCAGTGCCGGCACGGCCGCAGCGCCCCCCGCAGGTCTATCCGGTCGCTATCCCCAGCGCCTCCATCCATCGCGCATTGGCGGCCGCGCGCTCGTCCGGATCGTCCGGCAGCGCCAGCGGCCTGCCCCTGGCGTCGAAGACTATACCGGCGTGTCCACCCTTCGCCTCGATCTCCAGCCGCCTGCCGCGCCCGGCACCGACATCCACCGACCTGCCTAGCGGCTCCAGCACGACCCGCGCGCGTTCCCCGACCGGCAACTCGATACGCACCAGCTCCCCGGCCGCGACGGTCCCGGCAGCCTTCGCGCCGCCGGATATCTCGTACTTCAGCACGGGCGTCCCCGGCCTGATCCTGCCGGAGACCGGGCATATGGACGTGCCGAGGCACACAAGGCAGTCGCGCTCGAATATCTCCTGTGCCGCCCCCGGATGCACGCTGCCGAACACGCCAAGGTGCGGCATCATGAATATCGAATCCACGCACAGCTCGGTCACGCCCTGCGGCTCGAACGAATCCAGCAGCATCAGCGCAGCGGACTTCCGGTCCGGCGCGTGGCTCAGCACCCCGCCGGAACCTATGATCATTCCCACCGCCATCATGTCTATCAGGCTCGCACCTGTGGCGTTCTGCTCGAAGGCGTCCGCTATCGTGCGCTCCTGCTGAACGCCCTTTAGTCCGACGGCAAGCGACTTGTGGTGCGACAGCGCCAGCCGCAGCGCCTCCCGCGCCACCGCCTGCTCGACTATCAGGTCCCGCATGTCCTGCGGTATTGTCGTCGGGCGGATCATTTTGTTCCTGAGACTGCCGCGTATCGCATCAGGATCGGCGCGGAACGGCAGCCAGCGGCATATGTTCTCTATCCCAGCCTCAGCCAGCACGTTCGAGACCGAGTAGCTCATGCCAAGGTTCGCCGACACCGTCCTGTTGAATATACCCTTGCACACGGAGAATACGTCCGTCGTGGCTCCGCCTATGTCCACGGCCATCAGGTCAATGCCGCGGCGTTTAGCGGCCAGTTCGGCCATTACCCCCACGGCGTGCGGCGTGGACATTATGTCAACGGGGCTGGCGGCCATCACCTTGTCGTACCCCGGCGCGTGGCTCATCACGTGCGACAGGAACACTTCGTGTATGGCCGCCCGCGCCGGGCCGAGGTTTTCGCGCTCGAGCACCGGCCGGATGTTGGGCACCTGCTGAAATCCAAACCTGCCTTCCAGAAGCTTGCGCACGTCTTCGGCCGCGTCCCTGTTGCCGGCGTATATGATCGGGAGCTTCAGCGTCCTGCCGAAGCGCGGCTTCGGGTCGGCCGCCAGCAGCGTCTCGGCCAGCTCGACGATGTGCTGCCGCGTACCGCCGTCCACCCCGCCGGACAGCAGCACGATGTCCGGCCTCAGGTGCCGTATCTTCCTTATCCTCTCGTGCGGCCTCCTCCCGTCGTCCACCGACAGCACGTCCATGACGATCGCGCCGGCCCCCAGCGCCGCGCGCTCGGCCGACTCGGCCGTCATCGTACGCACCACGCCCGTCACCATCATCTGCAGCCCGCCGCCGGCGGACGATGTGGATACGTAAAGGTCTATCCCGTCCTTCCCGCCGGCGGGTCGGACGAAAGCCAGCCCGTCGGAAACCGACTGGTCAAGTATCCTCCGCCCGGACAGCTCCTCCACTTCGGATATCGCGTTCCTGGCGCCTATCGTCACGTCCTCGAACGGCTTCTCGACCGTGGTCGGCGCCTCTCCGCGGAAGGTCTGCCGCCAGCCCTCCGGCCGCAGCTCGAAAAGCACGGCCTTCGTTGTGGTCGAGCCGCAATCGGTAGCGAGAACGACCTTCAGTTTTTCCGGATCCGGCGGCGGTTCACCGCGTTCGCGTCCCTGGTGCACCTTCGGTCTGCTCCTGCCTCTTCGCCGTAATCGGTTGCCGCGCTCAGGTAGCGGCTACTGATCGTAGCGATGCGCCCGGACGGACAACAACGGCGCAACCACAAATGGATACGCCCCGCCCGCTGTGCCCCAACGACATGGCACGGCAAACAATTACTGTCCGTATTCCCATGCTCCACCCCGTTCCACACGGCCGGGAAGCCGCGAAGCTCAGGCCGGCGACGCTCCGGACGCTGAATCCCGCGCCCGGGGAAAGGCCGGGATCCACCCGGGCGCGTCCGCCGCGGCCGCTGCCGAACCCGGCGCCGGCAGGACGGTCAGACCGCCCCCCACAGCGACGGCAGCCACTTCTCTATCAGGAACTGAAGGCGTTCGACCAGCAGGGCCATGCGCGCCATTATGGTCGAGCCGAAGAACGCCCCGAAGCATATCATCATCAGCCAGCGTCCGGCCTGAGACGCCTCGCGCACCACCGGACGCGAGTGCTCGAAGCTGAACAGAAAATACGTCATCACGCAGATCAGAGTCACGAGGAATATCCAGTTGGCGATCGTTCCGCCTGAGGAAAGCCAGTTGACCGACAGCTTTCCGTCGTGCCTCAGCGCCGAGGCGCCCAGCAGCAGCTCCGGGCCGGACGGCTCGCGATCGGGCCGGCTGGAAACCAGCACGACCTCGCAGGCCTCATCGTAACCTTCTCTCCCCTGCTGGAGCACGAGCGCCCGCTTTTCTGCCGGAGCCGACGGCACGCGGTACTCTATCGTGAGCCGTGGCCGGAGATCCGCATCGGGATGCGCGGACGAGGCAAACCTGTGCAGCAGCGATCCGCCCACCCCGTCGGTTCGTCTCAATATTACCCCGAAATTAATCTCGGGCCTGTCAAACCACAGCCGCAGGGTCTCTGGAGAAAGCTCCCAGGACTTTATCCCGACCTGTTCGCGCGCGGCCGTTTCCCATTCAAGCTCCCTGTGCGCGTCGCGGACCTGCCCGTCGCGTCTGACGGTAAGCTCCACCCCGGCGTTGTTCTCCGGCACGGGCGCGAAATCGCCAAGGGACCACTTCATCAGAGACGCCAGCGCTTCCTCCGGGGTTGCTGCCTTTTTCGGGGCGCCACCCTTCGTCCCGCCATCGCCCGCCTCCGGCTTGGCTTCCGGTCCACCTTTGCCGGCTTCCCTTCCGTCCTCCTTCCCGTCGCCCCCGCCCGCGCCGCCTTCTCTCAGCGCTCCGCTGCCCTTACCCTCCGCACCGCTCCCGGCCGCGATACCGGCCACGGTTTCGATCTCGGAGGCGGACAGTCTGCGGCCGAGCGCCTTCTCTACGGCTGCCACCCTGGCCGCTGCGTCCAGTCCGGGAGCCGACAGCGCAGCCTTCACCGCTTCTTCCGCCTCTTTCCCCGCCGCGAACCTGCGATGCCTGCCGACCGTGGACGGGTCCCACGGTTTCAGCACCCTGTAGGCCTTGTAAATGTGCGACCCGCCGTAGCCCTCGTAAGCCTCGCCTCCGCCTGGCGCGCCGGTACCGCCCGCGGGCGGAAGATCCGTCTCGGCCAGCACGTCGGCGGGCTTTATCGCCACCTCTTCGCCGACGCCCGCCCCGCCCTCCTTTCGAATCCGTATCTCCCCCTTCGCCGGATCGTACCGCACGGGCGTCCCGGTTATCTCCTCGACGTCGCCATCCTTTCCCCGCACCACCAGCCGTTTCCTCGAAGGCCCCAGACGGTAAAGCTCCACGCGGCCGCCGGTTATCTCCGCGTCGGGAGGCAGCCTCTTCTCGATTCCTCCGAAGCGCACCAGTACCTCCCGCTCGACCGTCTCAACCGCCACGGCCGGTTTGAACGACATTATTATCTGAGGCATGTACTCGGCGAAGAAGCCCTTGAGCGCGAAGCCGCCCGACACTCCCAGCGACCAGGATATCACCAGCCTCGAAAGCCACTGGTGTTTCCTCGAATATATGAAGTAATAGAGCGTCCCGAACGCGAACGGGAGCAGGTATATCAGGTACCAGCTCCGCCACGGCCTGTCGGCCATCCCGCTGGCGAAAAAGTTCCTGTCGTATCCCAGCATCGGCCTGGCGAACTGGGGCCAGAGGAAGCGCTGGACGGCGAAGACGACCCCGAATCCGGCGGCGATCCCGATGTAGAGATGTTCGAAGAAGCGGTAGAAGGCGTTCTCCTTCACGAGGAAGGAGTATATGGCGAGCGTGGCGATGCCGCCCACGAATACGGGAAGCCAGGCGTACAGCCAGTCGCTCATCCCCTCCCCTCCCCTCCAGCCTGTACCGCCATGCCGCCGCCAGCCGCCGATCCCGCCGGCCGGCTCCGCGCTACCGCCATCCCGATATTGCCCAGGATTATCAGGACGATTACGGCCACGTGCGCCACAGCCAGGGCAGTGTTGGTCACTATCGCCCTGTCCGGGCCCCTGCCTTCGTATTTTCTGGACAGCATGTCCGAGTAGGCGGCGGCGCCGGCTATCCCTTCATGCAGCCCCACGATCTGGCCGGAATCCAGGTAGATGTACGCCTCGGGTATGGTTATGGACGTGCATCCGTGCGCCATCGGGGGACGATATTCGTTGGTCTGGAAGAACGCCACCCACGCGCCGAAGGCCCCGACCAGTCCGGTGAATTCGGCCATCAGCTTTATGTCCTTGATGGTCTTTACGTTCTTCATACATGGAACCTCGGTAAGCGGCGTACCCCGGGCATCAGTGCCCAGAGCCTGCCGGATGTCGTCGGCGGCGGCCATCTTCTGGATCATTATGCTCCATCCGGGCTGGTAACCGAAATTCACCCAGTCGCGGCCGTACTCCCATCTCTCCCGCGGATTCTCGCCGTTCAGGCGCCTGGCGACCCGCTCGGGGAGATCCCTGAGAAACGGCTCCGCGTCCGCCGTGCAGCTCACCATAGCGAACGGAATCCTCCGTCGCATCAGGTGCTCTATCAGGACCTCCGTCTGCGGCTCGTTCTCGGCCTTGGTCGAGGGACCCCAGTCGGCCGATATCAGCACGATGCGCCCGTCGTCTGCCGGAAGCGACTCGACGAAGTCGAAAAACTTTTTCGCCGATTTCATCTCCGCCGGTCTGAGCCGCCACTGAAGCAGGATAGGGATAACGAGGGCCGCGGCGATCACGGCGTAAACCGCGCGCCGGTCCATGCGGCCGATATACTCGAAAACCTTCGCCGCCGTCACGATCCCTTCCCCTCCGACCCGCTCCCGGCCGCCTCGTCCTCCTCGCGGTAGAACGCTCCGGTCTCAAGCGAAAGCCACATGCGCATGGCCATCGCAAGGGATGCCACGGCCGCCCCAAGCGCTATCCCGCGGAAGGCCGGAGTCGAAAACACCTGCATCACCCACAGCCTTACCGAGGGAAACTCGCCCCATATGTAGCTGCCGAAAGGTATCTGCCCCAGCATCACAATCATCGCCGCCAGCATCATCAGCGCCGCCTCGGCGGACTTGACGCGGAAGGCCCGGTACGCCGCGCTGGCGATATAGAAAGCCAGCAGGGAAAACATGGCCGCGCCCAGCGAAACGAACAGGCCGTCGAACAGGATGCGGCGCAGCCCCTTAATGACGGACCTTTCGGAACTCTCGGTCAACGCGGCCCCCATGCCCTCTCTGGTCGCCTCCAGAC
>JAOACM010000016.1 GCA_026417845.1 Planctomycetota bacterium
CATATAAAGCCTGCCCGATAATGCCCGCCTCTTTCCACGGCCAGCACGTACAGCGTTCCATCCGGGCCGACAGCAAGCCCGACGACCTCCGGAACCCTCTGGGGGTCGCCTGCCACGGCCCTGTCGAGCGACGCCTTCAGTCCGAGGCCGACCTTCACCGTGTAGTTTCCCGGCGGCACGGGCCTGCCGAAGTCGTCTTTCATATCCCACACGACGCGCTGCGATTTCGACCCCTTCGAGAACGGTACCGGAGCGTTATTCCCCAGAAGGCCGGCGGCCAGGTGCCGGACCGCCTTGCCGTCCGGCCCCCATATCGTCACGGTCGCGTCGGTTTCCTCTTCCGCCTCGAACTCCACCGCCAAACCGCCTTCGACCTTCGCGACGGACGGCTTGCGCGCAAATGCCGATTTCCTGGCCGGCACCGGCGGGATGTCGGCCGGCGCTTCGCGCGGCGGCTCCCAGGTTTTGATCCCCATCGCCGCCGGATCGCGCCCATCCCGCCTCATCGCCTCAGCCAGATCACGGGGCAGCGCGTTGCCTACACCCAGCAGGAGCAGGCCGAACCTGTCGGGAGTGTGCGGAGTGTCAACGTAGTTGCCGATCCAGGCGAACTCATTGTCGTCGCCTGGCGTTTCTTCGCCCTCCTTCTTATCGGCGCACCGCGTGCGCGAGAAATTGACTCCCCAGACCTTCGGGAAGTTCCCGGCATCCAGCCCGAGGTCCCTGAAGGCCACCTTGAACTCCGCAAACCACCGGTCCGCGCCGACGCTCCCCTTCGCGACGGTCCCCGACAGCGGCCACGGTTTCCCGTCGCCGCGGATCGCATGGAAGCGCCCCTTGGGGTTGACCTGCATCGAAAAATACGCCCCCGACGCGATATCCAGCGTTCGCCCGACGTCGAGGAACAGGTCGCAGACGTCGTCCATCCACAGGGCCGGGCTGGAGGTCTTCAGCCCGGCGATGTTCGATTCCTCGCACTCGAAGAGTACATACAGATGTTCTCTGTCGCAGACGGCGCGCGCGGATGTCTTGTGCTTCGGCGCGTCCGTCCTTTCCGCGTTCATGAAGCGGAAGGTTACCGGTCTGGCCAACTTCCACGCTGCGTCTTCCGGATTTCCGTCCACCACGGGCGGCTCCTCTACCAGGGGTGCCAAGACGACAGGCCGCCCTCCCGCCAGACGTCCGACGTCCTCGGGAGAAAGGGCGCTTCCCTCCCCCGCCCAGCCACTCATCACTGCTGAAACGCACACCACCGCGAACACAATCGCGGCGACGGTCTCGCGACATGGCCGTCTCATGTCCATGCCCTCCTCAAAATACTGTCCCGCTGCCCTTCCGGCGTCGCCGGTCGCGTCTCCATGCGGAATGAGAAACGCCAGCGGCGCAAACTCCCTTGCCGCCGTCGGAGGGCGGGGCTCCCGCAAGAAGAGGTGCCGATCCCCTCCGTTCGAGGCACCGGAATGCCGGAGGCGCCACCGGGCCGGGAAGCCCGGCGGCAAACCTCCGCCCCTGATATCCTCCGCGAACCTCATGTTCCTATTCATCTATCATCGTGGTGGACCGTTCGCAAATCCGGAATCGAGACCGGGCAAGGACCCAAGGAATCGGCGCGAACCCCCGCCGCGGGACGCGACCGCGGCCCGGCCGTGGTACCGGGGCGGCGTCCCCTCCGGCGACGGAGCGCGGTTCCGCTCCGGAGCGATGCCGCCCCCGGTGAAAATGCCCCTTCCCCCCACCGGAGGAGATGGCTGGATGAGGGGCGGCAGAGGATTGGCCGTCCGGTACCGTCTGGCGGCCGCTTCGACCGGAATCGCCTCCGCTCAGGACCTCTTCCAGTCCAGCACCAGCATGGAGAAATCGTCCTCCGGCACGCGGCCGCCGAGGTGGTTTTCCCACGCCCTTCGTGCCGCCGCGGCGAGCTCGTCCGCCTGTCTGCCGCCGTTCGCTCTGATGACGGTTTCGAGTTCCGCGACCCGGAAGGTACGCCCTTCCTCGTCAAGGGCGGCCAGGATGCCCTTGGTAAAGATGACGAGCCGGTCGCCCCCGGCAAGGCGCGCCTGGCGGGTATGGATATGAGCGTCCCTGTAGAAACCCAGGATCGGGCCGGTCGCCGGCAGATGTTCGACGGCGCCTCCATCCCGCCGCGCGATGAAAGCCGGACCCCCGCAGGCCGAGGCGTACAGAAGACTCCCATCGGCGCAATCGAAGCGCGCACACAGCGCCGAGACCAGGATGGTCGGATCGAGGCTTTCGCGCAGCGAGCGGTTCATCTCCGTCAGGATCGCCGCGGGGTCCGTCGCGCGGACTAGGGCCACCTCAAAGGCCGCCTTCACAAGCACCGCCGTCATAGTTCCTGCCGGACCGCGTTCGGTTGAATCGGCAAGCAGGACCATCCACTTCCGGTCGCCGATCTCTCTCGTCGCAACTGCGTCGCCCCCGAAACCGGCCGCCGCGACGTATTTGAGATGGAGGTCGCAGTCGAGCCGCCACTGGTCCTCGCCCGGCATGAGTCTCCGCTGGATCGCGAGCACCCGCTCCCGCTCTCTCCCGCGCCATCGTCCCTGCTGCCTGAGCACGCCCTCCACACGTTCGACAGCCTCCTCAGCTTCGGCAAATTCCTGCAAAGGCAGACATGCGCGCGCGAAGAAAGGCCGCCCGCATCCAAGAGCTTGAATCTCCCTGGGCAGCCTCGGGAGCGGCCGGACGAGCGCTCCCTCCAGAACAACGAGCAGCGAAAGCCCGACGAAGGCGCACCCGCACGCCGCGAAGACCGCCTGCCGCCAGGATGCGGCCTCCAGCCACCTCCGCGATACCATGCACGCCGCAACAACCATCGCTGCCGCGAGCACGCCCCCCAGGATGATCCTGAATCGGGCTGACGAGAAAAATGTCATGACGATCCGCCTCCACCGCGGCTGGAGCCGGCGTGCCGGCGCCCCCACGCGCGTCCTGCCAGGACGTAGCGCGGGCTATCCGCCGCCTCGGGCGCGGGACGGTTCGGAGGATGCCGCCGCAGACACGGTTCTGCAACATGCCTGAACGAAAATCCGGCCGGGACTGTAACAGGCGCTCCCCGCAAATGTCCGGCAGCCCGCTTCATCCGATCCCGCCCTATACCCCGCTCGAACCTGTCGGAGACCCGAATATACTGCTCGCCCTTCCTCCCGGGCGCAACGATAGCGACGGATTTTCGCGAGCGTACCTCCCCCCCGACTTCCAGCAACATCTTGCCCAACCTCCTCAATCCTGCCTCTGCACCGCTTTCGTGCGGCTAACTCCGGGCAGCCTCGCTCCAATGAAACGCAAAAGCGTTTTCGCAGGAAACGGTCACCGGGAAACAATCGTCAAGATAATATCTTGACAACACCTTATGTTGTGGTAACGTCCACTACTAGCCCTACAGGTAGTGGAGAATGGGGGCTTGTATAGGGAAAGGCATATTCTTGCTTGGGCGGAGTCCTGAAATGGTGGGCGTTCCGATTTGAGGCCGAACGGCGGAGAAGGCGGAAGCCGGAACAGTCGCAGATGTCTTCGCTCTTCCTTCCCGATGGGGCTGCCGGAAAGGCGGTATTCTCCACCAGGAATCCGAGCGGATTTTTCCGAAAGGGGTTGACATGGCGAACAGCACGTCCGGAGACAAGGCTGCTTCGGCCGCGACGGCGGTTGGGAAGCGTATTCCTCTGCGTCTTACGGAGAATGCGCTGCGCGTCCTGAAGAGCCGATACCTGAAGAAAGGGCCGGGGGGCGAGATTCTCGAGACGCCCGAGGAGATGTTCACGAGGGTCGCCAAGACCGCCGCGCGGGTCGAGGCGGCATATGGCGCCGGGCCGGATCAGATCGCCGAGATGGAAACCCGGTTTTACAACATGATGGCTGCGGCCAAGTTCATGCCGAACTCGCCGACGCTTATGAACGCCGGGCGGGAGATGGGGATGCTGAGCGCGTGCTTCGTGCTGCCGGTCGGCGATTCGATAGACGAGATATTCGAAACCGTAAAGGCCACGGCGCAGATACAGAAGGCGGGCGGAGGCACGGGGTTCTCGTTCGATCGTCTGAGGCCCACCGGAGACTACATAAGGTCCAGCGGCGGAACTACCTCGGGGCCGATTTCCTTCTGGCGCGTCCTGTCCGAGACGACCAACGCGATACAGCAGGGCGCCTTCCGCCGCGGCGCGAACATGGGCATGATGTCGGTTTCGCACCCGGACATACTCAAGTTCATCGAGGCCAAACAGGACCTGAACGCATTCACGAACTTCAATATCTCCGTTAAATGTCCCGATGCGTTCATGGACGCGATGGCGAAGGACCCGGGGCAGCCGCACGTTGTGACGAACCCGCGGACCGGGAAAAAATACTACCTGCCGAAGAACCTGGATATCCGAACCTACGAGATCGGGGATCTGGTCCCCGCGGATGAGTGGGAGGGCAGGGGGCGGCCCCGCGTATGGACGATAGGCGAGCTGTTCGATCTGATCGTAGACCACGCGTGGGCTACAGGGGAACCGGGCATCGTCTTCATAGACCGGATAAACGAGGCCAACCCGACGCCGCACACCGGGACGATCGAGGCGACCAATCCGTGCGGCGAACAGCCCCTACTTCCATACGAGGCGTGTAATCTGGGATCCATAAACCTGAGCGCGTTCGTGCGCGGAGGCGAACGCGGGGCGGCGGAATATGACTGGGAAGCTCTGAGGGGAACCGTCCGCCTGGCGACAAGGTTCTTGGATAACATCATAGACGCGAACAACTTTCCGGTGGCGAAGATAACCGAGATGTCCCGCGCCAACAGGAAGATCGGTCTCGGTGTGATGGGCTTCGCCGACGCCCTCTTCAAACTGGGCGTCCCGTATGACTCCGAGGAAGGCGCCGCATGGGGCGAGCGGTTCATGAAGTTCGTGAACGACGAGAGCCACGCCATGTCGGAGGAGCTGGCCGGGAAGCGCGGCGTATTCCCGAACTGGAAGGGGTCCGTATGGGATGTGAAATTCGGACGGAAGATGCGCAACGCCGCCACCACTACGGTCGCGCCCACGGGGACCATATCCATAATAGCGGGCTGCTCGTGCGGCATCGAACCGCTCTTCTCGCTGGCGTTCTTCCGCAACGTGCTGGGAGGCCAGCGGCTGGTCGAGGTGAATCCGGTCTTCGAGAAGGTCGCAAGGGAACGGGGATTTTACTCCGCCGAACTGATGGAAAAGATAGCCGCGTCGGGCTCGATAGCCCGCATCGAAGGTATACCGGATGACGTCAAGCGTGTGTTCGTATGCGCCCACGACATAAAGCCGGACTGGCATGTCCGCATCCAGTCGGTTTTCCAGCGCCATTGTGATTCGTCAATATCGAAGACCACGAACTTCCCCCACGAGGCGACCCGGGAGGACGTAAGGAAGATATTCCTTCTGGCCTACGATCTGCGATGCAAAGGCATTACGGTTTACCGCGACGGATGCAGAAAAAACCAGCCCATGGCTCTGGCCGCCGGCAAAGGGGCGAAGAGGGAAGACCGGGAGGCGGAGGATCGCGCCGGAGAACAGCCACGGCATCCATCGGATGGGAATCCCGGATCGGGATCGCGCGTCGCGGCGCCTCCCGAGACGGCGCAGGCGACGGCCGCCCCCGCCCGGCCGCGGGCGGCCATCCCCGTGCCTCCCGAAGTAAGACCAGTACCGACCCCGACGATACTGAGCGCCGTCCGGATACGGCAGGTTACCCCCTTCGGCCACATGCACATAAACATAACGGTGGACCCGCGCACGGAGCGCGAAATGGAGGTATTCGCGCAGCTGGGCAAGGGCGGCGACGTGGCCGCCTCCGACATTGAGGCAATCTGCCGCATGGTCTCCCTGTTCCTCCGCTGCGGCGGATCGCTCCACCTGGTACTCGATCAGCTGGAAGGCATCGGTTCTCACCTGAGCATCCCTTCCCGCGACGGCCGCGTCATGTCGCTGGCCGACGGACTGGCCAAGGCCATAGACAGATATCTGGCCGCCAAAGCCAGGTTCGGTCTGAAGGCGATACTGCTTGGCGAGGTAGACGTTTCCGCTTTCTGCTCGATCAACGGCAGGGAAGGGACCGGGGCCGGGGCCGGAGCCGGAGCCGGAACCGCGCCGCGGGGGAATCAGGCGGCAAAATCCGGAGCCGACAGGCTGCTGGAAGCCTACAAGGTCAAATGTCCGGAATGCCAAGGCCAGCTCCAGTTTGTGGAGGGCTGCATCAAGTGCCCGGCCTGCGGTTTCTCGCAATGCTGAGGAACCGGTTGCGCTGCTGGCCCACAGGGGCTGTCGTCAGAGAGGACACAGCGGACGGTTGCAGGAAGGGCAGGTGTCGGTTCGCCGCCGGCGTACTCCGAGAGCCTGTCCCAAAACTTCCCGCCGGGCAGGGGACCAGCCGAGCGTATAAGCTGAGCGCCGCAGGTTTTCGAACAGGCTTTAAGATCGCATGGCCATAAGCTTCGCGGCGGCAGGTTTTTCGACAGGCCCGAAAAAGCGCTTGGGGTAGAAATCGCGAAAAACACCATCCGGCGGGAGTACGTTCTCTCTGAAGAGCCCGGGTAAGACATCTCGCCACCAGCGTAAATCTCCCTTCTGTCCAAGACATCGCAACCGACTTGGACCGGGGGGGGCATGGCCGTAGCTGCAAAGTCGAATACGAGCTTCCAGAAGCGCTTCTAGGGGGAAGGCTGGCACGCCGTCGCTTCCCGTCCGTGCCCCACGGATTGCCTCCGACGGCTCTCGAATCGCCTGGTTGGCATCCGCATTTACTGCCATGCACCCACCGACTCGTCGAAAAAGGAATATTTCTTGACGCGATGCGATATCGGCCGCAGAATTGAGTGGTGCTTTTTGTATAATGATGTGCCATAACATGCGTTCGGCGTGGAGGTAGGATATCGTGACCGGAAACGTCTGCCCCGGCCGCGGAGGACAAAGCGCACGAGATGCGGCGCCGGGAGATCGTGCCAGAGCGGCGGCGCTTCTCGAGCAGGGCTTGAACCATCACGACCGGGGCGAGCTGGTTGAGGCGCTGGCGGCTTATCGCGAAGCCGAAAAAGCCGACCCGACTTTCGCGCTCGCCTATAACAATGCGGGGATGGCCCTCATAGACCTGGAAAGGCATGAAGAAGCCGTCGAGGAACTCCGCAGGGCCATCGCCATAGACCCCACCCACTCCGAGGCTTATAACAATCTGGGCTTCGTCCTCCGAAGGCTCCGGCGGGACCTCGAGGCGGCGGACGCATATGAGAAGTTCCTGGAGCTGGAACCCGATGTTGAAGAGGGGCCTCGCATACGTCAGTGGATAGAGATGGTTCGCGGCGGGGACAGTCAGGCTGCGGGGGCAGCCCCGGGAGGGACGGTCGGGCCCGGCCTGGCGCCGGAGGCGGAGGCGCCCGCCGGGGATCGCCCCGCCTCCGCCACGGAGGTGCCAGGCGCACCCGCGGAGACCGCCGCCGGACCCGCAGCCGGGGAAGTCTCCGACGGGGCGCCTCCGGGCCCGGTTGCAGGGGCCGCCATCCATCCAGCCCTCCCCGGGGTCGCCCGGGAGGTTGCGGTCGGCGGCACTGTAGCCTCTCCCGCGGATGTCCCTTCCGGAGCCGCTGCCAGGACCGGGCATGCATTCCTCATCGGGTCCACCCTGCCAGCTCCCGGACCTGCCGCTCCTACTCCCCGCCAGATACCGGAACCGCCGGCGGTGCAACCCTATGCTCCGCCCCCCGCCAAGACCGGAGTCCCGGCAGTTCCCGAAGCGGCGGCTGAGGCGCCTGGAGCGAAGGCGGAGGCGAGAGCGGATGCCAGCGAAGTGCGCGGAGCCCCGGCCGGGGGGGCGGGTTCCGTCGAGGCGATATACGACGCGGCGCTGGACAAATTCGGGGACGGCAAATTCGACGAGGCGAAAGCTCTCTTCGAGCAGGCGCTGGCGGCCGATCCGGACAATGCGCAGTGTCATGCAGGCCTGGGGAAGGTGCTGGTGCGCCAGGAAAACTACGAGGCAGGCATCGCCGAGCTGCGCAGAGCTATAGAGCTCGACCCGAACGATGCGGGATCTTACTACGTGCTCGGCTACGCCCTCCGGGCCATCGGAGAGGAGGGAAAGGCCGCTGACGCCTACGAAAAGTTCCTCGCCCTGATGCCTTCGGCGGAGGACGGCGAGAAGATCAGGGAGTGGATTGAGTTCGTCCGGGGCGCGGCCGCGGCCGACGCTCAGGAAAGAGAGACCGACGCGAGGGTGGATTCCGCCGCTCAGGCGGCGGCGGTCGAGACCGAGGCGGACCGCATCTATCACGAGGCGATATCGAAATTCCAGGGCGGAGACTCGGAAGGGGCGATGAAGGACTGCGAACAGATCCTGGCCATGGACCCCAAGTACGTGTCCGCCTACGTCCTCCTTGGGCGGATCGCCTACAGGATGCGCGAGTACGAAACTGCCGCCGAGTACCTGCAGCGGGCGCTGGCGTGCGATCCGGATTGCGCCGAGGCTCTGTACTTCCTCGGGCAGACCTTCGAAAAGCGAGGCATGCACGAGGAGGCCAGGGAACACTACCTGCTCTACCTGAGCGTAGCGCCGGACGGCCCCCGCGCCGGGAAGGTGAAGGAGCTGCTGGAGGGCGGGAAACCGGCGGAGAAGACGGTCGAGGAGAAGGCGCAGTGTTCCCTGTGCCTCCGCATGTTCGACGCGAAGGAACTGTTCCCCTATGAGGGAAGCCTCGGCTGCAGGGAGTGCCTCTCGACCATTGAGGCGCGGACCGGCCGGAAGATACTGCCCGCCGCCCCCGCTCCGGCCGCGGCGAAGGTTGCACCTCCCGAGGTTCGCGTGATCGAGAAGCCGTCGGCGCGGCGGCGGCTGGTCCTGGTCTTCGGATGCGTCGCGGTGCTCGCCCTGGCGGCCGCCGGCATCCTGGAGGCGACCGGTAGGTTGAGGCCGCTGCTGCGAAGCGCCGGCATCCTGCCGCCGGAAGTCGCGGCGAAGACCGGAGACGGAAACGGGGGAAAGACGCCGGCGCCGGGAGACGCCAGACCTTCCGTCCCTACTCCATTTGACGCCTCAAAGGTAAAAGTGTCCTGCGAGGCACCGCCCGAGGCGCTGCCGTGGCGCAAGGTGGCCGGATCAGTGAAGATCGAGGGGGCGGAAGGTGCTTCCGTCAGCGTCCGCCTGAAAGACGCGCCGCCGGGGGCAAAGGCGACCGACATCCCGCCGGGTTTCGAATGGATCTGCAGGCCAGGGGAGGCCGCGCCGATCGCAGCCCTGGCGGAAGGGATGGAATTTCCCTTCGAACTGACAGTTACGGGGATGGATAAGAGCGATCCTTCCCGGATCCTCTTCGAGCGGACGGTAGCTCTGAAAATCAGGGTCCGTTTTGGCTTCGCCCTGAGCGATCCGCAGGAAACAGGCGTTCCCGAGGGCGACGAGGTCGCGCTTGTCGCGGGCGACGTCACGGGCGACGGGAGGCCCGACTTGGTGCTGGCGCATGGCTGGTTCCGGAGGGGGGAAGTGCGCCTCTTCCCGATAATTCCGTCCGCATCCTGGCCGCGCCCGAAGGTCATCCCGCTGGGAGGCATGCCGTCGGCGCTGACTCTGGCGGACTTCAATGGCGATGGGCGCCTCGACATGGCGGTCGCCGACTGGTACGACGGCGAGGTGGCGATATTGCTCCAGGAGGCCGCCGGCGGCATCGCGCCGCACGTGCGGGTCGGCGCGCCCAGATCCGTGGCCGGACTGTGCGTCCTTGATGCCACCGGCGACGGGATGCCGGACGTTGTCGTCGCCGGAACGCACGCGCGGACCCTGTCGGTCATCCCGCGGCTGGCGACCGGCGAGAAGATTGGCTTCGGCGCCGCCGCGACCGTGGAGGCGGGCAGGATGAGTCCTCTTTTGAAGATGTTCCCGTGGCCCGACAGAGGAAAACCGTCCGGGGTGCTCCTGTTCGACGGGGCTTCCCCTGACGGCAGGCTCAGGTACTTCCGGCGCGCAGGCGGCGCGCTCGAACTATGCAAGGCGGCCTACTCCACCCCGGGCCAGACGGCCCTGGATGCTGCCATCGTGCGCCTCGATAAGGACGGGCCGCTGGCCGTGGCGATACTGTTTGCCGATCCGCCGGAGGTCAGGCTGCTGCGCGAACGTGAAGGGACCTTCTCCGAGTCGGGCGGCGGGTCCGTCAGGGCGAATCCGGCCGGCCTTCCTCTGGCGGTTGCCGCCGGTGATCTGAACGAGGACGGACTGGACGACATGGCCGTCGTCTGCGACCAGGGCGTCGTCATCTATATCCGTGACGCGGGAGAGGGCACTTTCGCCGAGGCCATGAAGGTGGACGTTCCCTCTCCACTTGCGGGGCCGGCGGTCATCGCCGACCTG
Source organism: Planctomycetota bacterium (assembly GCA_026417845.1). Lineage (GTDB taxonomy): Bacteria > Planctomycetota > SZUA-567 > H5-PLA8 > CALKMO01 > CALKMO01. Next base: position 10,354 of record JAOACM010000016.1, read on the forward strand.
AACGGAGATGGGCGCGGTGACGTGGCGCTTATTACGGGGGACAGGAAGATAAGGATACTGTCGTCGCGGAAGTGAACCGGCCGCGCGAATGGAAGCCGGGGCGGGGGGCCTGGGTTGAAAAGAAGCATCTGGCGGGCCGGCGCCCGGCGCAATGGAGGGAGGCGATCGCATGATGGGCATCCGGCGCCTTGCGGGGACGGCGGGCGGGCCGGCGGCATCCGGCGGATCGCGCCCCGCCGCCCGGCGCACTCTCCATCCGCTCCGCGGGATCTGGGCGGCGCTCCCCGCGTGCCTGGCCGTCGTCATCTGCGCGACGCTCACGGATACGGCCTTCGGAGGGGCGGCGGAAGCCCCCTTCGACGTGGATTCCCTCGACAGAAAAATTGTGAGGACCGGGGAACATCGCTTCGTATACGTCACCTACCAGGATGTCGAGTACCGGGAGATCAGGTCGGACGACATGGCCAACCCGGCGCTCGACGGCCAGTTCGTATGCCTGGAGTGTAAACTGGCTGAAAATGCCGCCGCTGACGAGAAGGGGAAGCGGATTCTCCATATTATGGAGGCCCAGAAGGTAAAGATAATCGCGCCGGAGAATGCGGTGCCGAAGGGCGCGATACGCGGCGACCGGATATGGGTAGCGGGAAAGGCGAAAAAGGCGGCTGAAGGCCCCGGCTGCGACCTGGAAGCCTCGCACATATACAAGCTCAAGCGGGACCTCGAGCGCTTCAAGGATAAGGTGGCAGCCCTTACGCGACAGGGAGACGCGGAGGGGCTGATCTCGATATGGGGCGAGGTCGAGCACGCCCTCAAGACGAACCCGGCCGGTTTCGGCGAATTCCAGGATATGGAACAGATAAGGAGGCGGGCGCTGCGCGCGGGTCTCGAGCTCAAGGCCAAAAGCCTCGCCCCGAATGACGCCGACGGACGCTTCTGGATAGCGCGCGAGTACTACGAGAAGCTGCGGAAACAGGATCACGCCAGAGTCTATATCGAGGAGGCGCTGAAGATAGATCCGCGGCACAAAGGCGCGGCGGAACTCGCTTCCAAGGAGAAATGGCTCGAAATGTTCGAGGGGAGGTGGCTGCGTCCTGAGGAGATCGCGAAGATGCTGGAGGACAGGAAACGCATATCGGCGGAGGCCGCCGCGGAGGCCGAGCGGCGGGAGAAAGAGCGTGCGGCCAGACTGGCCATGGCTGTAAAGGAGCGTCCACTTCTGCTGCGGCGGAGCATCGAGAAGCTCTATGCGGCCGATGCGAAACCGCCAGGGGCCGCGGCCGAAGACCTTGCCGCCGCCGGGAGAGACACTGAAGACGACTGGCTCGCGCGCAGAGCGGCTCTGCTGATCTGTGCTGCCGGGGTTCCTGCCGCACCGAAACTGATCTCTGAACTGGCCGCATCCAAGCTGCCGGCGGCGCGGGCCGCTGCCTACGAGGCGCTGTGCTGGCTGGCCATCCCCGGCGGGCGATCGGGAGAGGAGGCGCTTGCGGCGCTGGCGAAGGCGATCGAAAACGACGAAGACCAGACCTCAGTCGGAGTGGGAATAGATGCCATCGCATCGCTAAGGAGCGAGGCCGCGGTCGAGACGCTCGTAACGCTGGCCGACGCCGAGAATGAAAAGGCCGCCGAGGAGGCTTCCAAGGCCCTTTCCACCATAACCGGCGTGCCTTTTGCCGACCGGAAGCTGTGGGGCAAATGGTGGACCGAAAACAAGGACAAGGGCATAAAACTGGTGCCGAAACCCAGACCTGGCTGGGAATAACCGCGGCACTGGGAGCCCGTCCGGCGCCTGAGCCCGGGCGCATGTCCTGCCGCCGGAGGTAAGCGAGCGACGGAGGATTAAGAGCCTGTCCGGAAACCTCCGGGCGGATCGGGTGGGCGCAGCGGAGACCCTGGGCGCCGCAGCGCCGCGAAGTCGAGATTGCAAAGCCGTAAGTTTCGCGGTGACAGGTCTTCGGATAGGTTCTGAGCTTTCCCCGGCCGCGCGTCGCCCGAAGAGGAAAACCGGCTCCCCGCCGCTCGGAGATGTTCCTGTGATGAACGCCGCGGAACTCAAGCGCAGGGCTGAACGTTACGGTCAGGAGCATCTGTTCCGTTTCTTCGACTCGCTGCCTGCGGGGGGGCGTGAATCCCTCCTCAGGCAGATCGCCGCGCTGGACTTCGACCTTGTGGACGCTCTTGTCGCCAAGTTCGTCCGCAGGAAAGGGGATCCCGAGCCGGCCGGCGGGATCGCCGAGGCCGATATCCTGCGGTTGCCGCGGACCGGGGAGGAGATGCGGAGGGAACGGGAGGCGCGTGCGGCTGGCGAGGAGGCGCTGCGGGCTGGCCGGGTGGCCGCATTCCTCGTGGCTGGAGGACAGGGCACAAGGCTCGGGCTGGACAGGCCGAAGGGCGAATTCGAAATAGGTCCGGTAACGAAGAGGAGCCTGTTCAGGCTGCATGCGGAAAAGATAGCGGCCATCCGTCGCAGGTACCGGTGCGCACTTCCCTGGGCGATAATGACCAGCGAGGCCACCGACGCGCGGACGCGCCAGTACTTCGAAGAGAACGGCTTCCTGGGGCTTCCAGAGGATTCCGTCAGGTTCTGCGTTCAGGAAAGCATCCCGGCAGTGGATTTTCAGGGGCGCATCGTGATGGACGCGCCAGACCATATCCATATGAGCCCGAACGGGCACGGCGGATCGCTTAAGGCGCTTTATGCGTCCGGCGTTCTGGACTGGTTCTGCTCGCTCGGAGCCGACACCATCTACTACTTCCAAGTGGACAACGTGCTGCTGCGCATAGCCGATCCCGCGTTCATCGGCTATCACCTGCTGGGCGGGGCCGAGATGTCGCTGAAGGTCCTTGCCAAGAACGACCCTTACGAAAAGGTAGGCGTGTATGCGCTCAAGGGCGGCAGGCCCGCCGTGATCGAGTACAGCGACCTTCCAGCGGAGCTGGCCGAGGCGCGCAATCCGGACGGCTCCCTGAAGTACTGGGCCGGCTCCATAGCCATACATGTGCTGGATGCCGGCTTTGTGCGCCGCCTGAACGAAGGCGTATTCGCGCTGCCATACCACAAGGCCGAGAAGGCGGTGCCGTTCGTTGATGAGACCGGCCGCACTGTGAAGCCCCGGGAGAAGAACGCGCTCAAGTTTGAGACGTTCGTTTTCGATGCGCTGCCGCTGGCGCGTCGTGTGGCGTGCGTGGAGACGCGCCGCGAGGAGGATTTCTCGCCGGTCAAGAACGCGACGGGCGTGGACTCCGTCGAGACCGCCAGGAGGGACATGATTGAGCTATACAGCCGGTGGCTCGAGGCAGCCGGGGCGAAGGTCCCTCGCGACGCCTCCGGGCGGGCGATAAACCCGGTGGAGATAAGTCCGCTGACAAGTCTGGAGGGGGAAAACCTCGAATCCTGGCGGGGCCGGGAGGTCGGGCCGGGGACCGTGATCTGAGCCGGCCGGAGCGGCTCCGGCATGCCCGCCGCAGGGAATTCCCTCCTCCCCGCACCGGAACAGATGGGGCGTACTCCGGGGCATGAACCCGTCGTTCAGCATCGAGCAGGCCCGCAGAAAGGACGCGCCGGTCGCAATAACGGGCGGCCGGATTGCCGGGACCGAAGCCGGCGCGGCCTGGATCGAAGGTGGGAAGATCCGCCTTTTGTGCGATGAGGCGCGGGCGAGGTCGCTGGCGAGGCGCCGCCGGGCGGAGGTAATTGACCTGCGCGGCGGTCTGGCGATACCCGGCATCGTGGACTGCCATCTGCACGTCATATCGCTCGGCCTGACGCGCCTCAGGCCCGACCTGTCCGGGTGCCGCGATCCGGAGGAGGCGGCGCGCATCGTCGCCGCGTTCGCGGAAGGGACCGTGGAGCGCAGCGGCGATTCGACCGGGACGGCGTGGATAACCGGCCGGGGCTGGCGGGCCGACCTTTTCCCCGGAGGCAAATTCCCCGACGCGCGGACGCTCGACCGTTTCGTGCCTCATCTGCCGGTAGCCCTCTGGGCCTTCGACGGCCATGCCTGCTGGGTCAACTCGGCAGCCATGCGCATCGCCGGCATATCAAGGGAGACGCCGGATCCGCCCGGCGGCCGGATCGGCCGCGACGGTTCGGGAAATCCGACTGGCATATTTTTCGAGAGCGCCTGCGATCTTATATGGAAGCACGTTCCGCGGCCGGGACCGGAAGAGGAGCGGAAGGCGTTCCGCGAAGGCGTCAACATCCTCGCCGGGGCCGGATTCACGGGCTGCCATGACGCCCAGGATCTCAGGACGGTCAGAATCGCCGCGGAAGAGGACGAGAGGGAACCTCTGCCGATCCGCTTTCGCGGGATGTTCCGGCCGGGCGAAGGCGCCGCGGCGTGTGAGTGGCTCAAGCGGAATCGCGGGCGCGAACGGGTGGGGATCGTCGCGTGCAAGGTATTTCTTGACGGATCGTTCGCCAGCCGGACGGCGTGGCTTCTGCGGCCTGGGCCAGACGGGTCCGCCGGGATACGGAGGATGTCGGCGGCCGAGGTGGACGGGGCGTTCGACGAAGCCGCGGCGGTCGGTGTTCCGGTTGCCGTCCACGCGATAGGGGATGCGGCCGTCCGCGAGGCGCTGGACGCTGTCGAGCGGGTGGGGCGCCGGTTGCCGGCCTCCAGCGGCATCCGCTGCAGGATCGAGCACGCGCAGCTCGTGCATCGCGCTGATATACCCAGATTCGCAAAGCTCGGCGTCGCTGCTTCCATACAGCCCCAGCACATCATGACGGACTGGAAGCTCGCGGATGAGCTCTACGCCTTCCCGGATTCGCCGGCGTATCCATACCGGTCGCTTGCGGTGGCCGGAGCCGTCCTCTGCATCGGGAGCGACGCGCCGGTGCTGCCGGGCGACAGACCGGGGGACGCACTGTACGCGGCCGCCGAGAGGCGCGACGGGGCGGGGATGCCAGAGGGCGGATGGACGCCCGAAGAGAGGCTGTCCGTCGAGGAGACGCTGGATGCCTTCTCCCGCGGGGCGGCAATCGTCGAGGGAGCCTCAGGCTCTCGCGGAAAGATAGCGGAGGGTTTCGATGCCGATCTGACTCTGCTGCGCGAGGATATCCGGACGTGGCGCGGCGCAGATCTCCGGCAGTGGCCCGTGCTGGGCACCATCGTCGCCGGCTGCATCGCGGTATTCCATCCCTGACGAGGAGGAATGCCGGCCGCTGGCGCTGGCGCGCGGCCCGATCGTGGGGCGTCCTGCCTGACAAGAGGAGGGAAACGGCCCCCTCCGCCTCGCCATCTCTCCGAAAAGGGAGGCAACGGGGGGATTTCCCGGAAGGCGGTCCCGGCCGCCGCGAGGCAGGGTCGCCAGACAGGAAGCAGGAGGCCGCTTTGGGAGACGGGGGACACGGCGCCTGCCCTCCGGGCGGCTCCGCTTTGATCTCCGCTCCGATTCGCACGCGCCCCGTCGTTCCCTACGGAGGAGGAAGGCCGCAAAGGCTGGAGAGGGAAAAATTTTTTCGAAAACTCGACTTGAAAACTTTCATATTTTTCATATAAGTATTGAGAGAATTTCCAGAATATGACTTCTGGGCGGGCGGATTTTTTCGGAGAGGAGAACACGATGGCCAAGAGGAAAGCGAATGTTCTGCCGAAGGATCCCGGCAAACCCGGAAAAAGAGGACGGAAGCCTCTGTTTTCCGACGCGCAAAAGAGGTACATTGTGCGCGTTACGGCGGACACGGTAGCGAAATGTTTCCGCTTGGCGGCTCGCTCGGCGGACAAGGTCGGCAGGAAGTAGCCGGCGACGCGCAGGCGGGTTCCATGCCGCCGGCTTCTTTTTTCCCTTCGCGAGGAGCGTGCAGTTTTGCCCGCGGCGCTCTCTGAAGGTGCTTGGGGTAAAAATCGCGGAAAACGCCATCCGGCGGATGTGGGTTCTCTCTGGGAGGTTGGTGCAAGCCCCCTTGTCTCCCGCGCAGATTTCCCTCCCTTAGAGGAATAGCGCAGCCGGCTCCCGGCACGGGTGCATGGCCGTAAATGTAAAGTTTTGGAGTGACCCGCAATATACGCAGTTGATCCATATACAGGCCAACCCTCTTACAGCTAGGACTGCGATTGGTTGTCTGGCCGCTTCGTTCAGGAGACGGCTGCAATTTTTTGCGACGCGACGACGAACGGGAAGGCTATGGGCTGCTGCATACAAATGGGGGCCGCTCTGTCTGCTATATCCCAACATATTAGGTGCGGCAGGCAATTACTCCAGAGGTTAGGGGGCGGGAGCGGAAGTCCTGCTCCCCTCTACATCCAAGTCCAACAGTTACGGCCATGCACCCTCCCGGCACTATCGCGCCACTTGACGGGGGCGGGGGCTGTCCCGATAATATCTTTTCGGAAGCCCCGGGCTTTGGCACCGAACCGTCTTTTCGGCCGGGGATCGGGTCCCTGGATGCTCGCGCCCGGATCCGGAGCCACGCATCCATGGCGGAAACCTTCAAGGGTCTGCTGAAGGCGGATATCGCTTCGATTCCCTCAATCTTGGAAGACGTCAGGGCCGACCTGCTCCACCGCCGGCGCGATCTGATGGCGATCCTGCGCGAAAACGCCGGGGCACGCGTCCTGTTGACGGGGTGCGGAAGTTCCTATTCCGCCGCGCTGTACGGCCAGTTCCTGCTCCGCCGCTATACGCCGCTCCACGCCACGGCCGTCCAGTGCACCGACCTGTTGTGCCACCAGGAGCTCTACCTGAAGGAGGACGTGCCGCTCTGTCTCATATACATATCGAGGTCCGGGACGACAACCGAAACCGTGCTGGCGTGCGAGAGGTTTCTGGGGAGGGGCGGGGTCAGGGCCTACTCCGTGACGTGCTCTCCGTCCTCTCCGCTGGCCAGGCTGGCATCGCCGCTGTTCTCGCTAGCCAAGGCGTCCGATCAGGCCATGCCGATGACGCGATCTCTCGAGGCGTTCTGCTACATGTTCGCGTGGCTCGCCTCTTCATATGCGTCGGAAGGCGGGATGATCGAGGCGCTGGATGCCTTGCCGGAACGGATGGGCAGATGTCTCGACGAGCACGACCGGACCTGCCGCGAGATAGCGCTGGAGCCCGGTATAGGGCGGTATGCGCTCCTCGGCGGCGGTCCCCTTTCCGCCATGGCGCGGGATGGCGCCCTGAAGTTCTGCCAGTTCTGCTCGCTGCCGGCGATAGCCCTCCAGCCCATGGAATATATTCATGGCTTCGTTTCCGCTGCTGGCGGCGATCAGATGGCGATACTGCTGGCTTCCGAGGGGGGTGCGAGGTTCGAGGAATACGTCTTGCACCGTTTGAGCGAGATAGGTGAGCCTACGGCCGTCCTCTCCGCGACCGCCGCGGCCCTCGCCCCCGGGTTCAGGTGCCTGGACCTGTCTCCGTATGCTGGCGGGAATGACTTTATAAGCGGGTTGTATTACTCGCCAATGTTGTGGCTGATGGCTGCCTGCAAGGCGGAATCGCTTGGCATGGACCCCGACGCTCCCAGGCATGCCGCCCGCGCCGTGCATATTCCGCACCGTCCCTGAGGCCGTGCGATATCTCGCGGTAAGCGATCGGGCGCGCACGACCGGAGCGCTGGCGCGACGCGGGCAGCCGGCCCGGATTGCAGCCGGGGACGGGCCGCGGTAGAAATTTACGCGCTGAGGCATGGGATGCATATCCTGTCGAGGCTCGCCGCGGCGTTTCTGCTTGCCGCCTCCGGCTGCGCAACCGCCGCCCGGGGGCAGGGATGGCCGCCGCCCGAAGAGGAGCGGCGGTTAGCATGTCCGCGCGGCAGCAGGATATTCCACGCGCCGGATTGCGTATGGATACGCGACCGCCGGCCGGCGGACCTTGCATGGTTCCGGACGATCGGGGAGGCGCAGGCCGCGGGCAGGATTCCGTGCGAATTCTGCAAACCCGCCGATACAGGGCGGGAATCGGAATAGGCGGCCTCCGGGCCGGGCAGGGGACGATGGGAGGACCGGCGATGGGAGGCGGCACCGGGACATCGGGTTCCGCGGGTATCGTCCTCGTGATAGTGTGTATGGTCTGTCTGTGCGCTGCCTTTGCGCCGTCGCGCTGCGAGGCGGAGGAGCCGGTCGTCTGGGCGGCAAGGGTCAATGGCGTGGCGCTTCCGAAAGCCGTCCTGGACCGCAGGCTGCCCCTGGCGCTGGCCCAGCTCAAATCCCTCGATCCCTCGTTCGATCCTGAGCGGGAGAAGGATCGCGTGGAGCGGGCGAGGAAGGGCCTGATCGAGGAGATGATAAAGGTCGAACTGCTGAAGCAGTACGCCCGGGGAAGGAAGCTCGCCGCACCGCCGAAGGCCCTGGAGGATTTCATGAAGGCCGCCGACGCCGACGCGATGGAGCGCCGCGGCAAACCGCTCGAGAAATTTCTGAAGGATAACGGGGAGAGCATCGAGGATTTCCGCGAGTTCCACGCCGCCCGCCTGGCCCTGGAGAACGAGATAAGGAGCGGCGTGACGCGGGAGGAGGCCGCCAGATTTTACGAGGAGCGGAGGGACTACCTGCCGCTCAGACGGGCCGCGCACATACTGGTCGGGTTCAGGGAGTCGAAGCGGCCGTCGGGAGCCGGGCGGACGAGGGAGGAGGCGAAGAAGAAGGCGGAAGCGCTGGTGGAGAAGCTGAAAGGAGGCGCGGATTTCGCCGCGCTGGCCCGGGCGGAATCCGATTGCCCAAGCAGGGAAAACGGAGGCGACTTGGGTTTCTTTCCGCGCAAGGGGCACGGCTCGATGACGCCGGAACTGGGCATTGCGACCTACATGCTCGCCGCACCCGGCGACATCACCGGGGTCATAGAGAGCGATTTCGGCTTCCACATTGTCAGGCTTCTGGAGGTACGCGCTTTCGAGCAGATCGAACCGATCGTGCGCGACATGATGGTGTACGAGAAGGTACAGGAAAAAGTCGAGGAGCTCAGGAAGTCAGCGAGGATAGAGTGGCCGCCGGAAGGGCGGTAGTCCGGCAGGACGGCGGGACGGGGCGACCCGCCAGGCAGCTCCGGCCTTTCCCGGCGCGACGGAGAAAATGCCGCGTCGAAGGCAGCTCCGCCGGACGACCCGGCATACAC
>JAOACM010000175.1 GCA_026417845.1 Planctomycetota bacterium
CTGGATCCTGTCGCCCGGCAGGAGACGTACGCGGCCGGTCCCTATTTTCCCGCCGTTCACGATCGTCCCGTTATAGCTGCCCAGATCCGTTACGAATACGCCCTCCGGCGTCACGTCAAGACGGCAATGCTCCCGGCTCACGGCCGAGTCGCCCGCTATTACGAGGTCGCTGGTCTTGACGCGGCCGATGCGGAAGGCCGGTTTGTTCAGTTCGACCTCCCATGCGGGCCTGTCTGGTTGTTCGATCCTGAGCCTGGGCATCGTTCCCACCCGCGCGCCGGATGCTGCGGCCCCGGGGACGCGACGGCCCCGGGCCACGGCCTGCGTCCCGGTTCGCCCGGCACCCAGCCCCGCACCAGGGCGCCCGGATTTCCGTATTCAGGCTCCGGGACGCTCTCCCTCCGCCCGCGGCTTGTCCAGCAGGTCGCCGAACAGCGTATCGGCCCTGTGCCCTATGCGCACTGCCGAGTTGCCGCCGACCCGCGCACCCGACGGTGCAAGGGCGTCCCTGAAAAAATGCTCCTTCAGATAGTTGCCCAGCGTCACGTTGGTCGGTCCATACCTGTCGTGGTACATGTAGTATTCGAGGTCGTAGCCCATCTCGCCGGCCGTCTGGTAGCGCTTGTCGAGGTCGCGTTCGAGAGCCTTGAGCGTTATGCGGGCCAGCTCCGGCGGAAGGTCCGGCCTGTATTCTCTCGGATCCGGGATCGGGGCGTACTTGACGTTGTCGAGCGTCTCGTAGAGGTCGGCCGTCTCGAATATGTGCTTGCCGGTGAAGAGTTCGAACATGACTATGCCGAGCGAAAACAGATCGCTGCGGCGGTCGGTCTGGTCGTACCGCGCCTGCTCGGGAGACATGTATTCGACCTTCCCCATCAGCACCCGCCCCTCTTCCTGTTCCATCACCTGCCGGGCCTTGGCGATGCCGAAATCGGTAAGCTTCACCACGCCCTCTATGTTCAGCATTATGTTCTTGGGCGAGACGTCGCGGTGGACTATGCCGAGCAGGTTGCCGTCGCGCCCGCGCTTGGCATGCGCGTACTCCAGGCCGCGGCAGACGCGGCTTATGATGAAGGCGTCCAGTTCCACGGGCGTCGGGATGTTCCGTTCCATATGATACAGGAGGAACTGCTCCAGGTTTATGCCCTCGACGTACTCCAGCGCCATGTAGTAAGTGTTCCCCATCTTGCCGAGCTGGTAAACCTGCACGATATTTTCATGCACCAGGTCGGCCACCAGCTTGGCCTCGCCTATGAACAGCCGGACGAAGTCGGAGCTGTTGGAGAACGACTCGAGGATCGTCTTTATGGCGACGGTCTTTTCGAATCCCTCAGCGCCGTAGAGGCTGGCCTCGTATACGGCCCCCATGCCGCCTTCGGCTATCTTGCGCACCAGCTTGTAATGTCGCGTCTCGACTATATCGGTCAGTTCGGTTGGCGTGGTCATGGATTTTCCCCTGTGATCTCTTCCCGTCCGGCGGGCCGCGGGAGCCAACGATCCCGCGCGGGCCGCGCAGGGTTCTGTATAGATTGCGGTCTTCGCGGAGTCAATAACCTTTCGGACGCGTATGCGGGGGGGCGCCCGGCAGAGAGGAAACGCTTGCCTTGTCTCTCCTCCCGCTACAGAATGCGCGTCCGCCGCGGAGTGCGGCGGTGCTGGAGCAACCGTCCTGGGACGGGCCAGGCCGGTGGGCGGGCTGATGCCGGATGCCGGCGCGGTCCCGCCCGGGCGCTCCGCCAGGCGGGCGGGACGGTGCCGCGAAGAAACGATCGGAGCCTGCGGCCGGCGGGCGCGGTTCCTGCCGGGCAGCGCGGCAGAGGCTGACGGAGGCACGACGGCGGAAATGGGTCCGATTCGGACGACGGCGCGGATAGGAACGGAAGCTATCGGCAGGCTGATCGAGGGGATCGGCCTGGTCTGGAACGACGCCTTCGGCATGGGCGGCGATACCGGGACCGGCAGGAAGGATTATCCGCTGGACACGCCCACATTCCCCCTGCTGAGCGACGAGGAACGCTGGAATATCCTGCTGCGCGACCTGTCGTGTATAAAGCCGGGGTGGGTCCGGTTCGTGCTTCCGCCCGAAGGCATACTGACGAAGCGGGGCACAATAGACACCGACTCGGTGCATTTCGAGCGGCTGGCGAAGGTGAACGCATGGGCGCAGACCGCCGGGGCCAGCGTGGCCCTGGACCTGTGCCTCATACCGAAGCACCTGCAGATGCGCGGGCCTGACCTTGCCGGCGGATGGGCGAAGGCCAACAAGGCCCCGGCCGATGTGGACCTGTACAGCCGGACTTTCGCGCGCCCGGTGGTGAGCTTCCTGATCGAAGAGCTGCGGCTGGATCAGCTGAGGTATCTGAGCCTCGCGGATGAACCGCTGGCCGGCGGCGCCTTCCACGCCCCCGGAGACGATGCCTTCGCGCGCCACGCTGCGGCGCACCGCGCCGTCAGGCGGGACCTGGCGCAGCGCGGATTCGTCCCGCAGCGCATCCAGATGATGGGACCGGGCACCCGCTCGCCCGTCTGCTGGCCCATACCGGACTTCCACGCAAGGGGCCTCGACCTCGATCCGTACCTGGACGCCTACGACGAGCACTGTTACATCGCCAGGCTCGACAGACTGCCTCCCTGCGGGAACGACGATTCCGTCCCGATGGACGTGCTGACCCGCCACTTCATAGGCCCGCACGCCGCCTACGCCGCGCGCCGGAACAAACCCTTCTTCCTGTCGGCCATCGGCACCACCTACTACGGCTGGCGCAGGGGGGACAGATACGGGCCCTCGACGCATGAGGCCTTCATCACGGAGGCCGAGCTGATAATCCGCACCCTGCCGCTTGGCGTCGGCGGATATCTCAGGTACTGCTTCCTGAATCCCGGCGACATAGACGGCGCCTGGCAGTTCGTGGACACCGCCGACGGCTCCTGCCGCCGCCGCGGACACACATTCTACGGTTACGCCAATCTGTGCCGCTACGCGCGCCAGAACTCGGACGTACTGGCCATCGAGACATCCTCCACGCCGGGCGGGATGCCCGGCAACGTCCACGCCTGCGCGCTCAGGAAGGCCGGCGGCCAGCTCACGATACTGGCCGTCAACGACCACGAATGCGAGAGCGCCAGGGTGGAGTTCAGGCTGGCGAGGGCCTTCGCTGGGCGGAGGCTGCGGCGGATCATGACCTCGCGGGCCGCCTGGCACGAGCCCGGACCGTCGTTCGCCATCGGGAGCCGGTCCCCGGCCTTCGAAGATGAGATACCGCCGATGAGCCTGGCGGCATACACGGAGATACCGTTCGAGGATATAGAGCGCTGAAGGGACCGGCTGCGGTGTCCCCGGGCGAGAGGGGGATTTGCGCCGGCGGCAGGGGGCTTCCCCCCGGCTTCTTCAGAGCGAACGCGCTCCAGCCGGGTTGCGTTCCCGGCGATTTTTACCCCGGCCGCCCTTCGGAGATTGCCGGAGGCAGGCCCTGGAAGACCATGCCCGCAACCGCCCGTCGCGTCCACTCTGATAAGAGCCTGTCTGGAAACCTCCGGCCGTATCTGGCGGCCAGATGCGGAGGCTTTGAGCGCCACGGAAGTTTCCGGACAGGATCTAAGGGTCCTGCCAGACGGATTCGTCCTTGACGTGTATGCGCCTGAAGCCGGCCGCCTTCAGTCTGGAGACGGCCTCCGGTATCAGTTCGGTGACCTCTGCCCACTTCAGCCCCCGCGCCGCGGCCACCACGGCGGCCGGCTCATCCGCACCGTCCCTTTTCTGCGCCTCGAAGGCCGCCTTCAGCGCTCCGTCCAGTTCCTCCGGCGGCACAGGCCTGCCGTCAACGGCCTTCGACCTGTCGGGCCGTATTTCCAGCACGGTGCGGTACGGCGTCTTTGGAGCCGGCCACTTTTCGATCGGGAACAGGTCGCCGTCGCCGCGCCTGGCGAGCTCCGCGTAGACGGGGTAGTCGCGCCCCCTGTCAAGCGGTTTGGGTCCCACAAGCATCGGCAGGAGCAGCGCCCCGGCGCCTGGCCGCGATGTCCTGACCGCGTGGGTTTTAAAAAACCTGGCCGATACCCGGACTACTCTCTCGTCGCGCAGCTTCGCGATCTCCGGATCGTCCTTTCTGACGAGAAGGCGCAATTCGTAAAATTCCCCCTTCGACGAAATCAGGCCGCCCTTCAGGACTTCGTACTCCTCCAGGCCGAGGCCCGGCGGCGGGTCGGCCCAGCGGACCTCCACCAGCGCCCCGACGACCCCCACGGCGTGTCCGCGGCAGGAATCCGGCTCGCTTATCAGCCGCTCCCATACAGCCCGCGATGTCCGGACGCGGTTCAGGCCCGGTTCGGTGGAGATGGCAGCCAGCCGCAGGAAGTAGTGGAACGTCCGCGACTCGATGGCAGCGGTCTCGTCCGGCTTCTCCTCATCCTCGACGATCTGCAGATAGAGCAGGCGGCGGGCGGCGTCGTCCAGGCCGAGCGGATCCGTGCCCTTCAGGTCGCAGCGCTCGCGAGCGCAGCCCGATGCGACCGCGACCAGCAGGACCGCCGCGGCCGCCGTCCTTCCGGCTGCCGCTCCCGGTATCGCCGCGCCAATACCCATCGTCGCCGCATCCTCGCCGGCCGACCGCCGGCCGCTCTCCCGCCCGGTCACCGCCGCCTTTGCCCGGGTCCGTGGTCGTCCGCCGCGCCCCGCCCGGCCGTCTTCCCTCACGATGGGGCCGGATCGCGCCGCGGCAGCCGACCGTCGCTCCGCACTATGGGGCCGGATCGTGCCGCGGCAGGCCAGCCCGTCGCCCCGCGCGATACGGTCCGCCGTCCCTCCCTCCCGCTTCCGCCGGAACGGTCGAAGGAGCGATCGCCGCGGCGGCCTCCCGCGCGGATACTTACAGGCGCGGGGGCGCGCCTGCGGAGGAAGGCATCCGTAATTGCTTGCCGCTCTCAGGCGGCGGCTGCTAATGATGGCGCGCGAATCGGGGTGACAGCAGCGCGCCACGAACGGACCCGCTCCACCCGCTGTGTCCCGGTATCAGGGAGCGGCAGACAATTACAGGCATTCGTTCAGCTCCCGGCGGGGATGCGCATCAGCCCGCGGATCGAGCGGTCTATCTCGTCCCTGAGCCCGGCGCATGCGGCGGCGCGCTCCAGGGCTTCGGCGCGCGCCCTGTCCCGCCCGGCCTCATCGGCTATGCCCCCGGCGTTCTCGAAGGCATTCAGCATGGCGACGCGCGATGCGGCCTCCATGAAGTAAGCGGCGGCCGCCGCGTCGCCGAGGAGCCTCGGGTTGCATACCGGGACCAGCTCTCGCGTAATCTGGAGCCCCCTGAGACATTCGGCCATCACCTCCACCGGCACCGCCAGGGAGGCAGCCGACGCCTCGGCCATCGCCTTCCTGCGCCTCTCCTTCTGCTCGGGAGTGTCCTTCGGGAGCTTCGATGCCTCCGCGTACTTTCCATACGCCTCGGCGTCGCGTTCCATAAGCTCCAGGAACCGCGCCCGCAGCCTGTCATACTCCTCGACGATCGGCCGGATTTTATCGGCCATGGAGGCGAACTTTTCGCCCGTGGTGAAGCGCGCCGCCATGGCTCCGAGCGCGGCGCCGAAGGCCGCGACGCAGGCCCCCACATTGCCGCCGCCGGGAACCGGCGTCCTGTCGGCTGCCTTCGCCGCGAACTGCTCTATATTCAGTTCTTTCAGCATGGTCCCGCCTCCGCTTTTCTCCCGCTCCTGTCCGTCGCATCCCTCCCGGCCGCGCCGGCGTTCCTTCCCCGGCCGCCCCGGCGCGAGCCGGACATGCCGCCCGGAAAGCACGATACCGGAGGCCGTTCCGGTTTACAACGGAGCTTTGCGGGAAACACCCGCGGCTTCCCGGGAGAACGGCCGGATCGGGATGCGGGCGGATCGCCGGTAATTGTCTGCCGGGTTCAGGAAGGAGCCGCCGCTTGCAGTAGCGCGCCCGGGCGGGAAAACAACAGCGCTACAGCATATGCGCCGCGCTCCTGTGCCCAGTATATGGAACGGCAGACGATTACATCCGGCCGGGAGCGGCCCGTTCCAGGGCGAAGACGCAAGACGGCTGCGCGCCCGCCCCGGGCCGCGGACTGGTGCATGGCCGTAACCGCGCGGATTTTCGGGTCGGGAGGCGAGGCCGCGAGCTATTCGGGATACGTGCGCTTGCGCTGGGTGCGCCGTGAAAGGTAAACTGGATCGCGCCGGGGACGTGCAAAGCGCCGTGGCGGTGAAAGCCGCGGCGGCTTCCCGACCGCGGGCAGGAGACAACGGACGGATACTGTCGAGGCGGATGCGATGGTGGTGCCGGGAGTAAAAATGGAGCGCCTGCCGGACGGCCGGGCGCGGCTCGACGTAAGGGGGGATGTCACGTCCTACACCTTCCAGGTACTGCAGGAGGCGCTGGATGAGCTTATATCAAGCGGCGAGAGACGTATAATACTCGACATGTCTAAGGTGGATCGCCTTTCGTCCGTCGGGGCCGGCCTGCTGATCAACGCCCATGGAACGTGCTCTTCAGACGGCGGCGAATTCATTCTCCTGTCGCCGAGCGAGTCGGTGCGACGGGTCCTGGAGGCGCTCGGCATACTCGACATGTTCACGGTCGCCGATTCGCTTGTCCCCCCGCCGGGCGGCGCGGGGAAACAGTAAGGTTCCGTCCCGGAAACTTTCAGATAAGGGGTCGCGCGGGATGATGGTAGCGCCGCTTTCCGCGCGAAGGTATTCCCCGATAAGGCCATGACGCGGAACGGGGACGGGCGCCGGAGCGTCGGATGGATGGCGGAGCGGATGGGTGGAGGCGGGGCCGCCGGGGCCGGCGGGGCCGAATCGAGGGATGATCGCACGGGCGCAAGCGGTCGCGCGGGGTCAGGGGCCGCAGGCCGGCCGGCGGCATCGGCCGATACTGCCGACGCCGACCGGGTGTTCGAGGCGGCAGGAATCCGCGACGGCTCCGAACCTCTGCGCGAGCGGTGGGACGAGGCGCAGGCGGCGTTTTCTCCCGACAGGCTGGCGTTCCTGGAGCCGCGGCTGCTCCTCGATTCGTGCCGCGCGATCGGAATCGGGCGCGACATCGAGGAGCCGCTGCTGGGAGCGGCGGCCACGATCCGCGGCTCTGCGGCCCTCTCGCGCCTGGCCTGGTATGGGCGGTGGAGGCTGTTCGAAGCCGATGGAGGCCCCAGACGGGTCGTGCGCAAGGCATGGCCGGTACCGCCGGACTCCGCCGGTCCCTTCGCCGGGCTCTTCTGGGCAGTGGTCTTTCTCTCGGGCGTCCCGGACGTATTCCGCGCCAACAGGGCACGCTCGATTCCGGACGATATAACCGCCGACACGCTGGCGGATATAGAAGTCTGGATACGGGAAAACACCCGCCGCGACGGAAGGTGGTCCTTCCGCCAGCTCGCCTGGGCCAACTGGTATTTCGCCTGCGAGCTTTACAAGCTCGGCAGGCTCCAGTTCAACTTCGAAACCTTCCGCCTCGACATGCACGCGCTCAGGAACCGCCGCGACGGCCGCCTCGTCGTGCTGGCCGGCGACGGGATGCTGTTCCGTGACGACGGCCGGTTCCACGATGCCGACCGCCGTGTGGAGGAACGCCCCTGGCGGGCGTCCTTCTCTGCCGGAGGCGGGGCGTTCCGCGGCCACCCGATATCGCCGCTGGGGGCGGCTGAGAAGGAGGCCGTGGAACTGGCGGCGGACGAATGGGAGGAGGTCCTCCGCATGGGAGATCCGGTCCTGGGCACCCACATCCAGGCAGGCAGACCGATGTCGTTCGAGGAGTGCATGGAATCGTATGCGCGGGCGCTGGAGTTCTTCCCGCGGCATTTTCCGGAGCGTCCGTTCAGGGCATTTGCCTGCTCGTCCTGGCTGCTCGACCCGCGGTATCGCGAACTGCTTCCGCCATCGTCCAACATTGTCCGCTTCCAGAAGGAGCTCTACCTCCTGCCCCTGCCGGGCGCCCACGACGGGGAAACTTTCAACCGGGTGTTCGGCGGCCCTGTCCGCGACCTCGACTCGGCCCCCCGCGACACATCTCTGCGGAGGGCAATACTGGATTTCTACCGCGCCGGGGGACGGCTGAGAGACACCGGGAGCCTGCTGTTTCCGGAGCACATCGGGACCGGAGGACGGATGTACGGGATCGGCGGGAGCGGTTGATCCGGTACTCGGCGGGGACCGGCGGTGAACGGCCCGCGGCAACCCGGGAGGAGGTAATTGTTTGTCGCTCTCAGGCAGCGGCGGCTGCTTGTGGCGCGTATGAACCGGGGCAACAACAGCGCGCCACGAACGGATGCGCTCCATCCGCTGTATCCCGACATGGGGGGGCGGAAACAATTGCGGGAGGAGGCATATGGCCAGCCGGGCGCATGGCCGTAAATGCGTAGATTTCCGGGCCAGGAGGCGAGGGCCAGGCGGTTGCGACCGACGGCGCGGTGGCGCGGTCTGGGCATG
>JAOACM010000176.1 GCA_026417845.1 Planctomycetota bacterium
CCCTGTTCGGGGGCACGCATGTGGTGTTCGTTCCTGAAGGGAGGCAGATTTCGGCCTACCGCGCCGCGACCGGGCAGAAGCTGTGGACGAGTCCGCGCGCCGAGAGCGTCCTGACGACGGCGCCGCTGCTGGCGGGATCCTTCCTCTGGGTCGGCGGCAAAGACGGTTCCCTTCGCGGCTACAACGTTTCCAACGGCACATTGGCGGCCCGCGTACCGGCAGGACAGTTCGGGATAAGGAGCGGGATCGCCTTCGACCGCGCCTCCGATACGGCCTATCTCGGCAACGATGGCGGCCAGATGCTGTGCTTTGATGCGAGGCGGCGGCTGATCGTGGCGCGCCTTGAGGTGGGCGGCGAGGTGCTGGGCGGTCCCGTCCTTGGCGGCGGCAGGGTATTCTTCGGGACGTCGCAGGGGACCGTCCTCTCCGTGGATGCATCAAATATCCTTGACCGGGGGTTTACTTTTCAGGCGGACGGGGCCGTGCGCTGGCCTCCCCTGGCTACCGACAGGAAGCTTTACTTCGGTACGGACAAAGGGGTCTTCTACTGCGTAGACCGCGGCCGCGGGTCGCCGTTGTGGGAATACGTAACGGATGAACGCCGGCCGTGCATCGGTCAGCCGATCCTGAGCGGGAACCGCGTGTACTTCGTCACGGCCGACGGAACGCTGTACGGATTCCAGGAGGACAGGTGAACGCCGGCGGCATCCCTGTGTCCCGGACCGCCTTTGCCCCGCCCCACCGTGACGGAGCGCGGGACCGGGCCGGGAGCAGGGGGGCGTCCTTGTCGCCCGGGCCGGAGGGAGGTGCGGGCGGGCCGGAATGGAATGGGCGATCGGGCGTGGAGAGATGGCATGCGATATTCCTGCGTTGGGTTAAAACCCGATCTCTCTGATCGGCCTACGGCCGGTTCACCTTCGCGTCCGGCTGGCGGCGGTGAGCGGGGCGCGGGAATTTCCGGCGCTCGCGTTTCGGTTCGTGACGCTTCCGGTTTGCGATCCGGCCATGATTCCGGTCCGCCCTGCGTCTTCGGTCCGCCGGTACTTTCCGATGCCTGCATTCCTGCCGTCGCTTCTCCTGGAGGATCGAATGGAGCGCGTGGCGGAGGTGGGCCGCGCGAATTCTGCGGCCTGTTCGGCGCGTTTGGTGTTCCTGATGCGGCTCTGAGAACGTGCCTGGGTCTGTTTGCCCTTCAGCACAGGGGGCAGGAATCGGCCGGTATCGTGGCATCTGACGGGAACAAGGTGCAGTCGAAGAAAGGAATGGGGCTGGTGACCGAAGTGTTCGACGCGCGCGCGGTAGCCGACGAGCTGCCGGGGCACATCGCGGTCGGTCACGTCCGCTACTCAACGTCCGGTTCCAACCGGCCGGTCAACATCCAGCCTCTGATCGCTAACTATTCGAGGGGGCTGGTGGCCGTTGCGCATAATGGCAACCTCGTCAATGCGCGCAGGCTGCGGCGCGAGCTGGAGGCGGCAGGCTCGATCTTCCAGACCTCGACCGACAGCGAGGTGATAATCCATCTGCTTGCCAGGCCCGAGAACGCCGTCGCGGAATACCTTGGGCTGTGCCGCGTGGCGCGAATAATCCGCGGAGCTTTCAGTCTGGTCGTCATGACGAGAACGTCCCTTATGGCGTTGAGAGATCCGTGGGGGTTCAGGCCTCTGTGCACAGGTCGTATCGGGGAGGGATATGCGATCGCCAGCGAAACCTGCGCGTTCGATCATGCCGGTGCCTCGTTCGAGCGCGAGGTCGAACCAGGCGAGCTGGTGATCGTAGATTCAGGAGGGATCCGGTCGGTGAGGTGCTTCGCGCCGGAAGAGATATGTCCGGCGCACTGCGTGTTTGAGCATGTCTACTTTGCGAGACCGGATTCCGTGGTTTTCGGCGACAGCGTGCAGGAAGTCAGACTGAGGCTGGGCCGCGAGCTGGCGAAGGAACGGCCGGCCGCTGCTGATGTTGTGATCCCCGTGCCGGATTCCGGCAATGAGGCGGCGCTGGGTTTTTCGCGGGCATCCGGGATCCCGTTCGAGATGGGCCTGATCCGCAGTCACTATGTCGGACGGAGCTTCATACAGCCCGGGCAGAAGGTGCGGGAAACCGCGGCCGCCCTCAAACTGAACGCGGTCCGCTCGGCCGTAGCGGGCAGGCGCGTTGTCGTCGTGGACGATTCCCTGGTGCGCGGCACCACTTTCCGCAAGACGGCGGCGAAACTGAGGGAAGCCGGGGCGCGCGAGGTGCACGTCCGCATATCGTGCCCACCGCACCGGTTCCCCTGTTTCTACGGCATAGACTTCCCGACGAGGACTGAACTTCTGGCGTACGGGCGTACGGAAGAGGAGATATGCCGGTTCCTGGGCGTGGATTCGATAGGATACCTGAGCGTGGAAGGGATGCTTTCCTGCGTAAGCCGCCCGTCGGGCCACTATTGCACGGCGTGCTGGACGGGCCGGTACCCGGTCGAGCCGGAGGACAATATGGGGGACAAGCTGGGGATGGAAACCGGATCGGCAATAGACCTGTCCGATCCGGAGCGTGAGACCGGACCGGCCGTCATGGCGCGCCCGGGCGGGGGGAAACCATGAGCGACGGCGGAAGGAAGGGAATTTCATACAGGGACTCGGGGGTTGACCGCGGAGCGGGAGACCGGACCGCGGATATAGTCGGCGATCTGGCGCGGTCCACTTACGGCCCCCAGGTCCTTGGCGGGATCGGGGGTTTCGCGGGCCTGTTCTCGCTGGGCGGCGAGGTCAACCTCTTCAGCCGCCGCCTGATTGATCCCGTCCTGGTGGCGTGCACGGACGGCGTCGGCACCAAGTTGAAAGTAGCGTTCATGACGGGGGTACATGACACGGTCGGGATAGACCTCGTCGCCATGAACGTCAATGACCTCATAGTCCAGGGCGCGGAGCCCCTGTTTTTCCTGGATTATTACGCGACAGGCAGGCTGGACGAAAAGGTGTTCGGGGAAGTGATGAAGGGCATCACCGAGGGGTGCCGGCAGGGGAGGTGCAGCCTGATAGGCGGCGAGACGGCCGAGATGCCCGGGTTCTACCAGGATGGCGAATACGACCTGGCGGGATTCTGCGTGGGGGTGGTCGAGCGCGGTAAGATAATAGACGGAGAGAAGGTCGCGGCCGGCGATGTGATTGTCGGCATTCGTTCGACCGGGCTTCATTCCAACGGCTACAGCCTCGCCCGGAAGGTGCTCTTCGACATCGGCGGGATGCGCGTTGACCAGCACGTGCCGGAACTCGGCTGTACGCTTGGGGAGGAGATCCTGAAGCCCACGCGCATATACGTGGACGCGATCCTCAAGGTCCTGGCCCGGTATCGCGTCAAGGAGATCGTGCGATCCCTTGCCCACATCACCGGCTCCGGTCTGCCAGGCAACGTCGTGCGTACGGTGCCGCGCGGACTGATCCTGGCGCTCAGAAAGGGATCGTGGCCGGTGCCGCCGATCTTCGATATCATAAGGCGAGTCGGGAACGTCGAGGAGAAGGAGATGTACGATACCTTCAACATGGGCATAGGAATGACCCTGATATGCCCGCCCTTCAACGCCGACGCCATCGTAAGGACTCTTGAAGAGGCCGGCTATCCGGCCGGGATAGTCGGCGAGGTGATCGCGGCCGGCGACAGGAGGGCGGAGCCCGAGTTCAGACTGGTGGATTGAATTCTGGTGTCGCAACGGATGAGGCAGCCGGCCGTGCCGAGAGCGTTTTTGAGGGAGACAGGTGCGGGCAAACGGATACAGCACGGCGGCAGAGAAGGGAGGGATGTGGGTGGCAGAAAAAAGATTGGCCCTGATTTCGGTTTCGGACAAGAGGGGCGTCGTGGAATTCGCGCGCGGGCTTGCCGGGATGGGTTTCGAAATTCTCTCGACCGGCGGAACCGCCCGCACGTTGAGGGAGGCAGGTATAGCGGTTAAGGATGTCTCGGAATATACCGGCTTTCCCGAGATGCTCGACGGGCGCGTGAAGACGCTGCACCCGAAGGTACACGGGGGGCTGCTGTTCCGCAGGGATCTGGAGTCCCATCGGACGCAGGCGGCGGAACACGGGATATTGCCGATAGACCTGGTCTGCGTCAACCTGTATCCGTTCGAGGAGACCGTGGCGAAGCCAGGCGTGACGCCGCCGGAGGCGATAGAGCAGATAGACATAGGCGGTCCGGGCATGATCCGGTCGGCGGCCAAGAATTTCGAATCGGTAACAGTGGTGGTAGATCCCGATGATTATGAGGACGTGCTGGCGGAGATGCAGGCCGGAGGCGGAAAAACCACTCGCGCGACCCGCATGCGGCTGGCGGCCAAGGTGTTCGCGACGACAAGCGCGTACGACGCCGCCATATGCGCCTACATCGAGGGGCTGGGGGAGGGCGAGGCACCGGGGAGCTTCCGGCTGCATGGGGCGCTGAAGCAACCCTTGCGGTATGGAGAGAATCCGCACCAGAAGGCCGCGTTCTATGCCGAGCCCGGGGCGCCGTCAGGCACCATGGGAGCTTCGCGCCTTCTCTCCGGTAAAGAGTTGTCCTTCAACAATATCCTGGATCTCGATGCTGCGCTCAACCTTGTGCGCGAGTTTACCGAACCGTGCGCCTGCATAATCAAGCACAACAACCCCTGCGGCGCGGCGATCGGCAGAGATATCAGGGAGGCATTTGAGAAGGCCTATGCCGGGGATCCGCTTTCGGCGTTCGGTGGGGTGCTGGGAGTGAACGTCGAGTTTGACGCTAAGCTGGCCAGAGACGTGGCTTCCGGCGACAGATTCCTGGAGTGCATCGTGGCACCGGCGTTCGCCCCAGAGGCGGTGGAGATCATTGTGAACGGACCGAAGTGGGGGAAGAACGCGAGGCTGGTCGAAGCAGGCCCGCTGGAGCATATCGGGCCGCCCGCCTTCGGAAAGGACGTGAAGAAAGTTTCCGGCGGATTCCTCGTCCAGGACCCGGATCGTTTTCCCGAAGCCGGAAAGGAATGGGCGGAACTGAAGACGGTGACCAGGAGGGAGCCGACCGGGGCCGAGTGGCGCGACCTGAAATTTGCCTGGCTGGTGGCCAAGCACGTCAAGAGCAACGCTATCGTGCTGGCCAGGGATTGCGCCGTGGTCGGGGTCGGCGCCGGCCAGATGAGCAGGGTAGATTCGGTCCACATGGCGTGCCGCAAGGCTGGCGAAAGGGCGAAGGGCGCATCCATGGGGTCCGATGCCTTCTTCCCGTTCCCGGACGGGGTGGAGATGGCGGCCGCAGCAGGCGTCTCCGCGGCGATACAGCCCGGCGGATCGCTCAGAGACAAGGATGTGATAGCCGCCGCGGACAGGCTGGGCATGGCGATGGTCTTCACGGGTATCCGCCATTTCAGACACTGAGAGACCGGCTGCGGCCGGCAGTGCTCCGGGGCGGCTCCGCGGGCGATTTACTGGCGGGGACGGGGCCGGAGGGGGGCAAACTTCGGCCGCAGGGGCTGGCTGTGGGGACGGCGTATGGGCACGGCAATGGCGATGTCCGGAATCTCCATGCGGCCGGGCCTGGTGGTGCGGATCGGGGCGCGCTTAAGAACCTGTCCAAAAAACCTCCGGTCGGATCTGACGACCCGCTGAGGAAGCCTTGGGCCCCACGGGGAGTTTTGGGATAGGCTCTAAGAGGGGATGCGGCGATGCCGCGCTGCGAAGCGGCGCTTCGGGACACAGGGGAGGATCGTTCCGGGATGAAGGTATTCGTGGTCGGTTCCGGGGGACGCGAGCACGCCCTGTGCTGGAAGATCGCGCAGTCGCCTCTCGTCAGGAAGCTGTTCTGCGCGCCCGGCAACGCCGGCATAGCCGCGGTCGCACGGTGTGAAGGCATAGCAGCTACCGACGTGGATGGCCTTGTACGTTTCGCCAGGCGCGAGCGGATGGACCTGACGGTGGTAGGGCCCGAAGCGCCGCTGGCCGCCGGGCTTGTTGATCGCCTGTCGCGAGAGGGGTTGAAGGCTTTCGGTCCGACCGCCAAGGCGGCCGAGATAGAATCCTCGAAGGCGTTCGCCAAGTCGCTGATGCGGCGGCATGGGATACCATCGGCCGATTTTCAGGTCTTCTCGGACCCTCGGAAGGCGATGGCGTATGTTTCCGAGCATGGCGCGCCCGTGGTCGTCAA
Organism: Planctomycetota bacterium; assembly: GCA_026417845.1. GTDB lineage: Bacteria > Planctomycetota > SZUA-567 > H5-PLA8 > CALKMO01 > CALKMO01. The sequence goes on from JAOACM010000176.1 coordinate 6,133, forward strand.
GGCGGACGGGTTGTGCGCCGGCAAGGGCGTGACGGTCGCATCTACGGAAAAGGAAGCCCTTGAGGCGATCGAGGACGCCATGGTAAGGGGCGCCTTCGGGGATGCCGGGAAGCGGATCATCATCGAGGAAAAACTCGAGGGGGAAGAGGCATCCATCCTGGCGCTGACCGATGGAAAAACAATAGCCACGCTGCCGAGCGCCCAGGACCACAAGCGGGTCGGCGAGGGGGACATCGGACCGAACACCGGCGGGATGGGAGCGTACAGCCCCGCCCCCGTCGTTACGCCGGAGATGGAAGACCGTATAGTCCGCGAGATACTGGTGCAGACGATCCATGCCATGAACAAGGAGGACCGCCCGTTCGTGGGTGTTCTCTACGCGGGACTGATGATAGGCAGGGACGGCCCGGCGGTGCTCGAGTTCAACGCGAGATTCGGCGATCCGGAGACGCAGGCCATCCTGCCGCTCCTGTCGTTCGATCTGGTGGAGGCGATGATGGCCTGCGTCGAGGGGAAGCTGGATCGCTGCCGGATCGGTTGCGATTCCGGTCATGCCCTTACCGTCGTACTGGCATCCGAGGGATACCCCGGCGCCTACGCGAAGGGCAAGGAGATAACCGGACTGGAGGAGGCCGCCGGAGTGAAGGGAGCGCTTGTATTCCATGCCGGAACCGTGATGGACAGGGGCAAGGTCCTGTCGAACGGGGGGCGCGTGCTCAACGTGACGGGGGTGGGGAGCAGTCTGAGCGAGGCGAGGGACCGCGCCTACGAAGCGGCGGAGAAGATACGTTTCGAGGGCGTCTTCTTCCGGAGAGACATCGGCTGGCGGGCTCTGGGACGCGGATCCGGATCGCGAGAAGGGACCGGCGGGGTCTCATCCTGATGGCGCTGGAGATACTGAAGCTGGACGGGAGCAGGGCGGATGAGGAGAAGATCATCCGCGCCGCGATGAAGCTCCGGGAAGGCGGACTCGTGGCGTTCCCAACCGAGACGGTCTACGGTCTGGGCGCCGATTCGACCAACGACGCGGCCGTGGACCGCCTGTACCGCGTGAAGGAGAGGCCGAGGAACAAACCATTCGCGCTGCTGGTAGAGAGCGCCCGCGCCGCGATGACGTTTTCACAGACCGCGGACCCGGTTTCGGAGAAGCTGATGCGGATATACTGGCCGGGACCGCTGACGCTGGTGCTCTCGCCGCCGGCCGGGCGCGCGACCGGGTTCCGCTGCCCTGCGCACCCCGTGGCGATGAGGCTGGTGCAGCTGACGGGCCGGCCGATCGCGGCGCCGAGCGCCAATGTGAGCGGCGCGCCGGAACCGGGCGACCCGGCGGACGTGGCCGCCTCGCTGGGCGACCGGATAGACCTTCTGCTGGACGCCGGACCGACGCCGGACAGGAAGCCGTCTACCGTCGTCCATGTGCGTAACGGAACCGTCTCGGTGCTCAGGGAGGGAAAGATCCCGGCCGATGAGGTGGTGGATGCCGCGGCGGACGTGACGCTTATGGTCTGCACCGGCAATACCTGCCGCAGTCCGATGGCCGAGGCGATGCTGCGCCACATGCTTGCCTCTCGCGGAACCGGCGGCCGCCCCAGGATAGTGATATCCGCCGGAACCTGCGCCTTCGCCGGAGGCACCGCCGACGCATGGGCCAGGCAGGTGATGCGCGAGGCGGGCATAAGCCTGGAGGATCACACCACGAGGGCGTTGACGCCGCGGCTGATCGCTATCGCGGACAGGATATTTGCCATGACGGAGGCGCACCGTAACGTTATCATTTCCATGGCTCCCTCCGCCGGAGACCGGACCATGCTGCTCCATCCGCGCGGCGAGGACATCCCGGACCCGGTGGGCGGAGACATCGAAGAATATCGCAGGTGCCGCGATGCGATCGCGGAATGCCTGAGGGCTCGCCTGGAGAAGATATGAAGGTTGTCGTGGCGTTCGATCACGCCGGGAGGGAGATCGGCCGGTTCCTGGCGGAGGAGATGCGCCGGGAGGGGCACGAGGTGGAATGCGTCGGCCCCCGGGGCGGAGAGGAGGCGGACTACCCTGAAGTCGGGGCAGCGGCGGCGCGCCGCGTGGCCGCCGGGGAATTCGAAAGGGGCGTCCTTGCGTGCGGTTCCGGTCTGGGCATGGCGATTGTCGCCAACAAGGTACCCGGCATCCGGGCCGCCGCGTGCACGAATGAGTACATGGCCGAGATGGCCAGGCGTCACAACGACGCCAACGTCCTGTGCGTCGGCGGGCGGGGGGTGGG
>JAOACM010000177.1:0-6274 GCA_026417845.1 Planctomycetota bacterium
GCTCCCATGGCCGAGCCTATCACCCAGTGGGCGCCAAGCGCGTCCTCAAGGTGCAGAGCAAGCCCGTTCCGGCTTTCCAGTATCTCCTCCATCAGATCGGCGCGACACGTAACGGCGGTGGCGTTGACGAATCCATCCGAATGGAGTCCCGATGTGAGCATCGCATGAGGCGCCTTGGGATCGCCACAGTGGAGCCATATGGCGCCGTGTCGCTTGAACTCCTTCAGCCATTCCCACATTTTTTGTCGAGCGCCTCCTCTGCTCGCGCCTGGCGGCGGAACCGCCCGATGACGTCGGGCCGTTCCTTCAGCGTGCCCCGGGGACGGCACCTCGACGGCGACCAGCCCGCGACGGCCCCACCCCTCCCGACGTGCGCCCGTGCCCCCCATGAATCCACCCGATATATATGCTGTGCCGGACTTCGACAAGCCCATGCGCTCCGAATGCCTCAGCCTGGGTGCATGGCCGTAAATGCAAAGCCTGGAGCGACCAGCGAGGGGAGCGCCAGGTGCATATCCGGTCCGCGCCCCTGGATGCGGGGCACTGGTTTGCCGCTTTCGAGTTCGGCGGCTGTCGCGGTGGTGCGCTTTGAGCGGGGTTAGAGCTTATCCAAAAACCTCCGGGCCGGACCCGGTGCTCAGCTGCGGAAGCCTGGGCCGCCGCAGGAGTTTTGGGATAGCCTCGTATATGGCGCCGCAGCAGGTGGATACGCTCAGGCACCGCTCTCACAACTGCGTATGGCCGCTACAACCGATTACGGTCCCCGCGCTTGGGGCGGATACTGATGCAGGAAGCGCGCCGTGAAACTGAGTGGGCGAAACCGGACTGTGCGGTATAGGATGGCCGGTGTCGAAATGGATGGTTCGGGACAGGCGCGGGCGGAGGGGAATCAGGAGGTAAGAGAAAAATGAGCGAATCGCCGCGGGCGGGAAAGCGTCAGCTGCGGCTGAAGATGATCTGCTGCGAGGTGCTGTATCGCGAGGTCTGCCTCTGCGCCGCCCGCTCGCCGCACGTGGTGGACGTCAAATTCCTGGAGTTCGGATTGCACGACAGGGGCGCGGCCGCCATGAACGAGGCGTTGCGGGCGGAGATCGAGGCCGTCCCGCCGCCGGAGGCGAAGAACGGCTACGACGCCGTCCTGCTTGGTTATGGCCTGTGCAGCAACGGTACGGCCGGCCTCGGATCGCAGCGCCATACGCTGGTGATCCCGCGGGCGCACGACTGTATAACCATGCTCCTGGGGTCGAAGGAACGCTACAAGGCCGAGTTCGACGCGCACCCGGGAACGTACTACCTGTCGCCGGGATGGATCGAACACCATAACACACTTAAAGACGAGCGGGAGTACATAATGAACAGGCTGGGCCTTAACCCTGAGTACGACGAACTGGTCGCGAAGTTCGGCGAGGAGAACGCGCGGTACGTCATGGAGACGCTGGGCGGATGGGGCGGCCTGAAATCCTATGACCGCATGGTCTACATAGACACCGGACTGGGGCCGGTCGAAGACCTGGCGGAGGCGGCGCGGCGGCGCGCTGCGGAATCCGGGTGGGGCTTCGCGATGCTTAAGGGCGACATCCGGCTGCTGGAGGACCTGCTCGCCGCGCGGTGGGATCCGGAGCGGTTCCTCGTGGTGCCGCCAGGCCGGAAGATACGCCCGTCCTGCGACGGTTCGGTGATCCGCACCGAATGAAGACCACCGCCTGAAGGCGAGAGCCTCCAGCCCTCCCCTGAGGGGGGCGGCGATCCGCGCCGAACGGTCCGGCCGTGGCGCTCCGCCTCCGTCACGCTCCTCATCGGGCGATTCGAACCGGACGATCCGTCTCGTAGCGTCCTGTTCTCCACGACATCCCGTGCCGGGCGATTCGCGCGGGGCCGTCGGCCGCGGGGCGACGGCAATCAAGCGGTCCGCATCCGGCAACCCGTATCATTCCATGCCCGCGGCCTTCAGCGAGAGGTTCAGTGCTGCCCCGGCGACGGCAGCCGTCGCGAGCATTATACCAACGCTCTTCAGAAAACCCTTCCAACCCAGCTCGCGCAGCATGACTATAAAACTCGCCGCGCACGGAAACGTCATGGCCAGCCCAACGGTCGCGACCACCATCTGGGCGTCGCCAAGTCCCAGCGTCTCAAGCATGCCGACGGCCACGTCCTTGCGCAGCACGCCCACCATCAGAGGCACCGCCGCCTCCGGCGGCAGACCCCAGATCGCCGAGAGGATCGGCCCGAACGCCGCGGCGGCCAGATCGAAGGCGCCGGTCAGCATCAGGACGTTGGCCAGCAGTATGCCGCCGAGAACCAGCGGCGTAGCCTCGCGCACGAACTGGACCAGGCGCATCGCGAGCTTTTCGGCGGCGACCCTGATCGGCGGGAACCGGTAGGGAGGTATCTCCATCAGAAGCTCAGGGCTGCGACCCTTCAGCAGCAGATTCAGGAGACGGCCCAGGACCAGCCATGCCAGCAGCATCGAAACGTATATGATCGCGACGCAACGGACGCCGCGCTCCCCTATAAGGCCCCAGATCATCGCCTGCAGGGAGACGCACGGGATGGCCGTCGAGATCAGCGTCGCCGCTATAAGCCGCTCGCGCCCGCTCTCCAGCATCCTCGTCGCCAGTATGCCCGGCACGTTGCATCCAAGGCCCAGCAGCGACGGTATTATCGCCCAGCCGTGCAGGCCGAGGCGGTGCATGACGGAGTCCAGCATCACCGCCAGGCGGGGGAGATAGCCGGAGTCCTCCAGCGCGCCCACCGCCAGGTAAAACGCCGCTATGTACGGCAGCACCATCCCGAACTCGACGTATACCCCCGTCGTCAGCACGCCGAAGGACTCCCGCAGATGTATCTCTCCGTCCACCCTTCGGCCGATCAAGATATCGCCCAGGATCCCTCCGCCGATGGCGCCATCGAGCCGTTCCATCAGCGGCAGCCAGGCTCCTTCGAAAAACGGATCGGAAATCAGGGCTATAAGTCCTTCCCCGACCAGGCGTACGACGGCAAACGTCGCCGCCAGAACGACTACGGCGATCGGAATCCCCGCCGGCAGGGGCTGGACCGACAGGTCGCCGAGCCACTCGGCGAAGGTATGGTGCCTGTGCTCCAGCGACTGGACCTTTGCCAGTATGCGCCCGATCTCCGCCCACCGCTCCCCGTCGCTTCTTTCCCTGACGCCGCGCCCGGCTGCCGCCCCGGCAGCCTCCGCCAGCTTCCCGACCAGCTCCCGCACGCCCTCCCCCGTTACCGCCACCGTGGGCACGACCGGCGCGCCAAGCTCTTTCGAGAGCGCGGCCGCGTCTATCCGGATGCCACGGTGCGCGGCGTCGTCCCACATGTTAAGCGCCACTATGACCGGCAGCCCGCGGTCCAGGAGGTTCAGCGTCAGCAGCAGATTGCGCTCGATGTTGGTGGCATCCACGACGTTTATTATCGTGCCGCCCCCGGCGATCATATGCGTCGCTACCTCTTCGCCTTTCGACGACGGGGTCAGCGAATATGTGCCGGGCACGTCCAGCACCTGGACGCGTTCACCTCCGACGTTCAGCGATCCTTCGGTATATTCGACTGTCGTACCGGGGTAATTCGAGCATATTACGTGCACGCCGGTCAGACGATGGAACAGGGCGCTTTTCCCGACATTAGGGTTGCCGACCAGGAGGATCCTGTCCGCCATTTTCGATCTCCACGATTATCCTGCTGGCCATCCCGAACCCGATGGCGAACTGCGCCCCGCGCGCCTCCACGACCACCGGCCCCCGGCCGATGGCGGAGGCGACGCGCCTGACGCGCGAGCCGATGCACAGGCCCATCGCCTGGAGCCTGTTGCAGATGCCCCGTCCTCCGACGATCTCGACGATGACGCCGGTCCGGCCAGGCTGCAGCTCGTTCAGCAGTAGCAGGCGGTCCGCATGAGGTATCGGTGCGCCTTTCTCCCGCAGCATATCGTCGCGGCTCTCCCTTCGCAGAAATCCGCCCCGGCGGTTTTCCTGTGGACCGGAGGGCGCCGGCCGGACCGCGCGACGGCGGACATGGGGCTGGCAGCCGGCGGCCCCAAGCGCGACGCGACAACCCCGGAGGAGCGGGCCGGCCGGCGATCTCCGGCGCTCCTCGCGTGCAACTCGCACGTTCCCTGAAGGCGCGATCGTCAGCGGCGGCGAGGGCGGCCGGCCGGGGCCCCCGTGGCTATCGGAGCCGGCGGACCGGACGTGGCGCGGGGGCGCCCGCCGGAGCGGCAAACGGCGCAATAGCCGCGGATTCGAAGCTGGTGGTCCACGGCGAGGAACCCGTGCTGCGCGCAAAGCCTCGCCTGTTCCCTTTCCATCGCCGCGCTCGATACCTCGATCGAGCGCCCGCAATCGAGGCAAAGCAGGTGGTCGTGGTGTTCACGGCCGAGGCCCTTCTCGTACTCGCCGCGATCCCCCCCGGAGGCCGACACTTTCCTGAGTATCCCGGCTTCGACAAGCAGCGGCACCGCCCGGTAGATCGTCGCCCTGTGGACGCGCAGCCCCTTCGCCCTCGCGGCCGCATCCACATCCTCGATACCGAAATGGGCGCCGCACGCCTCGACCGCCTCAACGGCCAGCCTCCTGCCGCGCGTCAGCCTCAGCCCGCGGCTCCGCAGGAAACTTTCCAGCCGCTTCGCCGCCTCGCCCGATCCTTTCATCCGCACGCCGCTCCGCCGGATGGTTCCGACTAATTGCGACTTTGTCGCACTTCCGGCAGCATCTTACCCCGCGCCGCCCTGGCCGTCAAGATACAGCGGGCCTTTCCGGAACCGGTTGCGATCGGCGAAACGATTCCGCGACCGTGCATCACGCATAATTTCCTTCGTGCCCGGCTAAAGACGGGACCGGGATCGGATGCCGGGTTCTGTTCGCGGAAGGGGATGACCGGGTCAGGCGGAGTATGACGCGATCGTCATTCTGACTGCTCTTACCGTCGCCGGCCGGTATTGCCCAAAGTCGAGCCGATTGCGCAGCGGATGCGCGCGAACGTTCGTTCGAGAAGGCGCAGGGGAACCGGCGTGGCGAGGGCGCGACCGGCCGGTATCCTGAGCACTCCGGGAGAGCGCGGGGCGGGGACCGCGACATGCGGATGCCGTCGCTGGCGATCTCTCCATGCGACCGGGGTAATGTCCTTGCGCGGCGGCGGAAAATTCCCCCCGCGCCGGAGGGCATCGCAACCGGCCCATGCGGGGGCGGGGCCGGGGCCGGGCCGCGGAATCGAACCGCGCGTCGCGTCAGGCCCTGCCACGGGGACCGGCTCGAAACACTCCTCCGCGGCGCCTTCGCCGCCCGGACGCTCCGCCGCGCGCCGGCCGGCGGGCCGGTCGGTTCGCGGCACACGGCGCCAACCTCACCCCTCCCACGGGTTCGCCGGATCAAGCGGCGCGGGAGCCTCGGATCGCGGCCTCTTCTCGAGCGGCCTCTGTTCTTCGTACGTGGCCCCTCCGCGCAGCCATCGGCAGCCGGAGATTGCCGCAAGGCAGAGCGCGAGCGATGCCGCCAGAGCGGCCATCACGATCCGGGAGGCGGGCGGAACCGGCGCCCGCAGCGGGCAGAGCGTGCCGCGCGGAAATGGCGGCGGTGCGGCCGCGGTCATCCGCGGGCCTTTTCCTCCAGCTTCTCCATGAGGACTTTCCATCGCGGATCATCCTTCAAGGCGTCGAGGTCCCTGTCGCGCCTCATGTGTTCCGCATCCCGGTATCCCAACTCGATGGATTTCGCAAGCTCCTCGAAGGCGAACTTCTTCTGCCCGGTCAGCGCGTAGGAACAGGCCAGGTTATAATGGGCGGTGCATGAGTTCGGCTTGAGCCGCGCCAGTCTGATGTCGGCATCGAGTCCTTTCCGGTAATCTCCTCTCCTGGTGTACACCTCGCCCAGGATGGTCAGCGCGTCCACGTGATCCGGATTGCGCCTGATTATGGATTCCCAGAACTCCACCTCGAGATCGTCCTTGGTGCCGCCCGGTATCTTTATCGGTTCGAACAGGCACCGCACCCATCCGTCCTCAGATCCCGGGTCGGCGGCAAATGCCCGCTGGATATCGAGAGGCAGCAGGCTGCGGCTCCTCCGCCTCTTCGGTCTTCTTCCCATCGTATCCTCCTCCAAGGTTCATCCGCTATCGCAGGACGGCCTGTCTCCGGCGCAAGGCCGCCGTCGCGTTCCGGCGCGCGGCGGACTGCCGGATCGGGGCATTGCGGGCCTGGCTCGCGAAGGCCGGCTGGCACGCCGCGCGCCGGGTCGGGTCTCCCCGAAACCGCCCCGGCCGCCCGGCC
>JAOACM010000177.1:6283-8348 GCA_026417845.1 Planctomycetota bacterium
TAAGAGACAGCACCCTGTCCGCGCGCCCCTATTATAGATATCCGGATCGGCCGGCGGCAAGATTCGAGCGGCACGAATCGCGCCGGATTCCGCGTGGGGCGGTCGCGAAGTCTCCCTTTTCGCCAGACGCGCATGAGTGGAACCCTGACTGTCGGGACCGGACGAAGGGGGAGGCGCGCGGCCGTGGGCCGGCTCCGGAAGGATCGGATCCCGTCGGCCTGTTGCATCGTTTCCGGCAGGGGAAATCCGGTCGCTCGAATTCCGCGGGAGGAATTTGCGGAGCCTAGGGGGAGAGGGTATATTGAAGTTTGAGGAAGGGCGCGCGACCGGATCCCGCGCAGAGCCGGCCGTCCCGAAGCGTAGCCTTTTCCTCCGAACTGTGCCCCGTGCGCGGGCGTTTGAGCTGTGGGGCAAACGCCGGTGCGGGGCTTTTTTCTATCCTGCGGGAAGAACGTGTCGCGCGCATTCCCCGGCGAGCCTCGCAGCCCTATGCTGGGACGGAATTCCAGCGGGTCGCGCGGTTCGATGCGGGACTGAGAGCCTGTACGAAAACTTCCCGCCGGACAGTGTGGATCGCTGAGCGTATAAGCCGAGCGCCGGCGGGTTTCGGACAGGCCATGAGAGCCTGACTGAAAACCTGCCGCCGCGAAGCTTACGGCTCTGCGCTTTTAACTGTGCGGGGGGGGTGGGACATGGTCTGAGAGCCAGCCCAGAAACTCTCCTCCGGTACCCGGCTTCCCGCAGCGTTCCGCGATATCCGGCTGGAGGTTCCTGGATAGGTCCTGAGGATCGTTCCGGAAGGCGCCGGGCCCGGCGCGTATCCCGGGTCCCAGCCCCGGCGGATTGGGCGCTTATCCGGCGGAACAGCGGCCCGGGCGCGAGACCGGCTGCCATATGCCGGTCCGCCGCCGGCGGGATCACCTGGCCGTATCGCCGGCCGCGGCGGCCTTGAAATCCTCGGCTGTAAGCGCGAAATATTCGAAGCTCCTGTCGCTCTTATTCTTCAGGAAGAAGACGAGCCTTCTGCCGGCCGCGGTCTTCGGGTCGAGCCCCAACTCCTCCTGGGGGTTGCCGTCAGCGGCCGCGATGGTGAATATCTGCGGATCGGACTCCGGACCCGCAGCGCCTTTCAGCGTCCTGATCTTGCGCATGTCGAGGACATAGCCCGGTTTCCTTCCATCCCCGGCAGTTGCGGCGAGCCTCTCGACCTCTACGAGGATGACCTCGTCAGCCTTCGCCCAGTGTCCCTCCGGCCCCGGCACGTACAGGGATTTTTTCGATATCCCGAGCGATGGGAAGAGGTTCCGAGGGCGGGGAGGGATTTTTTCGAGGTCCATGGAGGCGGCGGAAGCGGCGGAAGGGGGGACCGTCGGGGCCGGGGCGGGGTCGGTTGCCACGGACCGCCCGGCTCCGGAATCCTGAGCCGCCGGCGCGGCGGCGCTTCCGGCCGCCGCGACCGGGTAAGCCCGCGGCGAGGAGATCGGTCCCGGCGGGGCGGTCTTCGCCGGCTCGGGCTCCGCGACCGCTCTGCTCCGGTCGGCGGCCCCGGCGGCGCCGCCTGACCCACCGATGCTCCCCGCTGCCGGGGCAGCCGGCGCTCCGTATCGCGACGCGGCTGGAAGGGATGCGCCGGATGGAGCGGCCGGGGGTGCATACCGGGATATTCTGGCCGCCTCCGGCGCATCGTCCTTCGCAGCGTCTGTCTTCGTGAACGAAGTGGCCCGCGTGGCCACCAGAAAGATTACAAAACATATCCCCAGGAACGCGGCCGTAGCCACTGTCGCGGCCTTGCCGTTCCCGCGTCTCCGGCCCGGCCTCGCCATTTCGCCACCGCGCTTCCCGGCCGCCATCGAATTCTTCCCGGTCATCGCTCAGTCCTCCCTCGCGTCATCCTCCTCCAGCAAATCCGCAGATATAAACGCGGTTTCCCGTGGAAGGTTCAAAGAAAACGCGACCATCCGTACTGGCGGCAGCCCGCATCCCGTCCGGGGGGCCGGGCGGCGATCCCGTTCAGGCGAATGGGGTGCATTACCGTAAATGCAGGGTCCTGGAGCGACCCGCAGGG
>JAOACM010000178.1 GCA_026417845.1 Planctomycetota bacterium
CCCACACGCCGGGATTCTGCTGATCAGTCTGCAGGTTTGCGTCACGAGGGTTCAAAAGCCGGGCAAGCCTGTCCAGCGTTGCCAGGCATGAGAATCACGCGTCGGACTGTTGTCTGAGAGGAGGCGGAGTGAACATGTGAGTAGTGCGCGAGCCGGCCTCTATGTTATGGCCCATAGCCATATCGCCATATATCACGAACGCCGCGCCGCCGTTCCTTTTGTTGAACGCCACCATGAACTCCGCAGCCCCATTTCCATACTTGTGAACCACCAGCCTCGATCCGCAGGGAATCGGCTCGGCGGTCAGTTTTTTCCAGCCCGATCCCATCCTGTTGGCGACCTGATCGGCAGTACAGCCTTTGACTCTCTGCCAGATCTCGTCTCCCGATAGCGTAACGTTTCCCCGGGCCAGATCCGCACTGATCTCCTGTCTCTGGTACTGTCTTTGAGGAACCATATTTCTTATTTCCTCCAAAAAATCAAACGCCCCACATACAATATCGAAAATGTAGTATGCATTATAACTTGTTTCTGCAGGAGGCAAGTAAAATTCTGCAGGGGCGCCGTCGGTCGCAACCGCCTGGCCCTCGCCTCCTGACCCGGAAATCCACGCATTTACGGCCATGCACCCGGTTGCGTTTGCCCGACGGTACGATCTGGGCGGCCGGCAACAAGATCGTCCATTACGACGCATCAGGCAAACCCATCGCGGGGCACAAGGAGCTGCCGGTAGCCACGGCCGCCTCCGCCGCGTGGAAGGGCGTACGCTGCCTTTCGGCCGACAAGGAGGGGAATCTCTACGTTGCCTACAACATGACATCCAAGGAGATCGGCGACCTGCGCGGGCCGCCGCCTCCGCCAATGCCGATACGGTTGAACAGAGCCGAGTTGTGGCGCTTCGCGCCGGATGGAACTCTGAAAGACAAAAACCTCGTCGGAGGCTTCTCGATCCGCGCCACGACGCACGTCGTCGGGCCGAGGGGAGAGTTCTACGTGGGAGACGGGGACTTCGAGCCGGACGGGGCGATCCCGCTGGGGCTTGTCGGCACGGGCTATAATCCCGGCAAGGGGAGGCCGTTCTGGAAAAGGGCGATGGGATCGGTCTTCAAGTTCGGCGCAGCCGGGGGCGAATGCATCATTGACCCGGCGACGAAGGACTATCAGTCCTTCGTCAAGGCTGCTTTCAGGAATCTGCTGTGGAAGGTCTACGGCTACTCGCCGAACCCGACTGAGGCGGAAGGGATGATGGAGTGCATGTGCGGATCCGGGCGGTTCTCGGTGGATGCCTACGACCGCGCCGTCGTGCCGGATTTCTATACCTTCGCGGTCCACCTGCTCGACGGCAACGGCAACCGTATGTGCACCTTTGGCAACTATGGCAACTCCGAGGACCGGGGGCCGGAGATAACGTTCATGCTCGTCCCATGGACGGCGGCCTCCAGCAAGGCGTTCTGGCTTGGCGACCCGGCCCTCAACCGAGTTACGCGCGTAGACTGGACGTACGCGGCGGAGGAAACCGCGCCCGTGCCGTGACCGGCCCTTGGCAGGCAGCCGCGACATTCGCGCGAAAAAGGGGCCATCGCGGCACTCCGGTGCCCGGTCCGGGATGTACAGCCGGGCGCCGGGAGAAGGCTGTCCGCCTGCCCATGGGCGTCGGGAGCTTCCGGGATCGGCTGGGAGGTAGGATCGCATGGGACGCGCCCGTTCGTGCAGCGGCCTTCCCAGCCCGTAATCCTCCAGCCCCAAGTCCCATGTCCCAAGCCTTTCCATGCCGGTTGGTCCGGGAACTTGGCGGCGTCATTACCGTTCCAGGAGCCTTCCCAGCAGGTCGGCGCCATCGAGCAGCCCATGGCAGAGCGCGAAGGAGGTTATGACGGTACCAGCCACGCCAGGCAGGCCCACGGACTGGCCGGCGAAGAAGACGTTTCGAAGCCTGTTGCGCGGGCGCATGGCGTTGCGCCCCTGGAAGCGGATCGAGTGGCTGACGCCCATGGCCGCGCCGCGGGCGCTCCTGGTGTAGTGGAGGTTGGTGAGCGCCGAGGAGGTCCATACCCTCCGCGCCGACCCGCTTATGCCCGGGAATCGCGTTTCGGCCAGCGCGATCAGTTCGCGTGCCCGCCGCTCCTTGAACTCGATATACTCCCTGGGCCTGCGTCCGAAGGTCGAATCCGCCCACGGCGCGACCTCGTCGAAGTCGTGCCAGCTGACGATCTCGACAGTGTGGCTTCCATCCGTCCGGAAGTCGCCGCCGGGGATGACTGAGCCGGATCGGCCGGCGCCGCAGCCCGGCGCGCCGGAGGCGGCGTCGCTCCAGCCGGCGGCGGCCGCGCCGCGGGTATCCGGGCCAGCGGGGCAGGCGTCCAGGGGCGCCGCGACATTGCCGTCGGTCGCGTCCGGAGCCGCGGCGGAACGGTCCGCGCGGGAACGACCGGCGGCGGCCGAGGGGTCCGCGGCGGAGGGCGAGGCCACGTAGATTCCCGGCGCCAGGCGCCCGTCGCGGCTCAGGACAAGACAATGATCCGCGCCGAGCGACTCGACAGGCCGGCTGGTCTCGATATATACCTTGAAGCTCCCCCGTCCCTGCTCCATCGCGTCGAAGTTTTCGAGGAAGCCGGGGCTGAAATTTTCCCGTCCGCAGACGCGGACCGCCTCGGCCGGGTGGCAGGCGAACACGAGGACGTCAAGGTCGAGGGATGTTCCATTCGAAAGTTCGATCGCCCTGGCGATCCTGTCTGCGGCGATCAGGCGTTCGGCCGATACGCCCGTCAGGATGCGGCCGCCGAGCCCGCGCAGACGCCTTTCCATGGCCGAGACCAGCCCGCGGCCTCCACCCCTGATGCGCGATACCGAACCGGCCAGCAGGTGGAGAATATGGGCGTAGATGAGAAACGGGCACTGGGGTGGGGGCATCGTCGTGCTGAAGCAGAACGACTCAAGCAACTCCCGGGCCTGCGGGGCGGATACGGAGGCGTAGACCGCCTCGCGGACCGATACCTCCGCCATCGCCTCATGCAGTTCACGGTCGGGCTCCCGGCGTTTCATCCCGTGCCACGGGCTGGCCTCCACGCACCGGCAGACCTTTGCCAGCAGCGCTTCGATGCCGTCCGAATCCGCCGGGCTCAGGCGCTTCAGGACGTCGGCCAGTCCGTCCATGCCGCGGGGCACGTCCAGGCGGCTCCCATCGGACAGCACCACTCTGAATGCCGCCTCGTCCCTGGCCGGGAGGAATTCCAGCTCGCGGTCTATGCCGAGGATCTGCAGGTACCGGCGGAAAGGTTCCCCCGGCCTGCATCCGCCCAGGTAATGATGGCCGACCTCGAACCTCACGCCCCCGCGCTCGAAGGACTGCTGGTACCCTCCCAGGATGCGGTGCTGTTCGACGAGGACCGTATCGTACCCGCCATCCGCCAGCAGTATCGCGGCCGACAGGCCGCCGACGCCGCCGCCGACCACCACCGCCCTTCCGCGGTCGCTTCCGGTCATTTCTGTCTCCCGGGAGCCCGTTCGATCCGATCCGCCGGTCATGCGGCGGCGTGCGGTTCGGGCTCTGCCTCAACCTGTCTGTCGCGTCACGCCGGCGGACGCTTCCCTGGAAACGTCCATGATTTTCAGATAGTAGTATCCGCGCCGGACGGATCAAGGGCTGCCGTTCCGGATGCCGGAACTCTTGTGGCGGATCGTCTGAAATGAACGCTCTTCCAAGTACCGATCGTCGAGTGGTGGTTACCGGGATCGGCCTGGTATCCTGTCTCGGCCTGACGCTGGATGATGTTTCCGGATCGCTCCGGAAAGGACGGTCCGGCATAGGGGTGGATCCCGAGCGGATCCGCGCCGGCTTCCGCTCGCCATTGACCGGCGTGCTGCCGCCGCTGGACGCGGCCAGGGCAACGATATCGAAGAAGCTCAGGAAGACGATGGCCGAACATGTGGAATATGCCTACCTGGCGACGGAATCGGCGTTCGAATCGTCAGGGACGCCGCGCGACGCCTTTTCCGATGAGCGGTCCGGGATATTCATCGGCAACGATTCGTCGGCCGGCGCGGCCCGCGAGATACTCGATGCGGTCCGTCGCGACGGGGGGACGCAGCTTCTCGGATCCGGTGCCGTCGTCCGCAGCATGAATTCCTCCCCCTCCATCAACCTCGGCACCATCTACAGGATAAAGGGCGGCAGCCTGACGGTCAGCGCCGCCTGCGCCAGCGGGGCGCACGCTGTGGGACTGGGCTTCCTGCTGATAAAGCTCGGCTGGCTGGATGCCGCCATCGTCGGCGGCAGCCAGGAGCTGTGTTGGGAATCCATGGCGGCATTCGACGCCCTGATGACCTTCTCAACCCGCTCCGACAGCCCGAAGGAAACCCCGCGTCCGTTCTCGAAGGACAGGGACGGTCTGGTGCCGGGCGGCGGCGGGGCGATTTTGTTCATCGAGGAGGCCGGGCGCGCCGCGAAGAGAAGCGCGAAGGTATACGGCGAGATCATCGGGTACGCGATAACTTCAGATGGCTCGCACGTCACCAATCCGAGTTCGGAGGGGGCGGAGCGGTGCATGCGGCTGGCGCTCGCCCAGGCCGGTCTCCGCTCATCCGATGTGGACTACATAAACGCTCACGCTACCGGCACGGTTGCCGGCGACCTGGCCGAAGCCAGGGCCATATATTCGGTATTCGGGCCGGACTGCCCGCCGGTCTCCTCGACGAAATCCATGACCGGCCACGAATGCTGGATGGCCGGGGCCTCCGAGGTGGCCTATTCGCTGCTCATGATGCGCGACGGCTTCGTAGCGCCGAACATAAACTTCGCCGGGCTTTCCGACGACATGCCGCCCATCCCGGTAGCTGCCGAGACCCGCGAGGCCGATCTGCGGATCGTGCTGTCCAATTCGTTCGGCTTCGGCGGCACCAACGCCTGCATACTGCTGAAGAAATTCGAAGGTTAACCGGAACGAAAACCACGATACCGAGCCGGTTACAATGTCCCCGGGCAAGAGGGAGATTGACGCTGGTGGCTGGGGGACTTACCCCAGCTCTTCGGAGCAGACGCGCTACCGCCGGGTTGCGGTTTTCGCGACTCTTACCCCCAAGCAGCTTTCAAACAGCGCCCAAGGTAAACTTGCGCGAGCTCTGCCGTGGCCTTCCGTCATGTCCCCTCTGATGATCGCTCCAACGAACCAACAGCGCAATCGGCTCGCGGGAGGCAGGATCTGCGTTGGTGGCGGGGGGTTTTACGCCGGCTATCGAGAGTGAACCCGCGCCTGCATCCGGACGGGGCGAAGTCGCACGTGAGGCTCGGCGGACCCGTGATTGTTTGCCGCGTCCAGGGGATAGCTGCTGCTTGTGGTGGTGCGCCCGAACGGGACAACAATGCGCTCTTGCAAATAGGCTGGCTTCCCTCGCCGCCCCCCAACATATGGGCACTGCAAAACAATTACGCGGGCCCCCCGCGGTTCACTCGGCCTTGGGCGCTCTCGTCATCAGCTGCAGGACGGCGTCCATCGGCGTCCGGCCCTCGAACAGCACCTTGTGCACCTCGGCTGTTATGGGCATCTCTACGGACAGGCGCGATGCGAGCCTTACGGCGGCGCGGGTCGTCGGAACTCCCTCGGCGACCATGGACATCGAGGCGAGTATGGCATCGAGGCGCTCGCCGCGCCCGATGCGCCGGCCGACCGCCAGATTACGGCCCAGCGGCGAGTAGCATGTGGTGACCAGGTCGCCCAGACCGGAAAGGCCCGCAAAGGTCTCCGGACGCGCTCCCATCGCGACACCCAGGCGGGACATCTCTGAAAGTCCCCTGGTAATGAGGGCCGCCTTGCTGTTATCGCCCAGGCCCAGGCCGTCGCATATGCCGGCGGCGATGGCGATGACGTTTTTGAGCGCACCGCCAAGCTCGACGCCGACGATGTCCGCATTACGGTATATGCGCAGGCGTTCGTTCATCAGAGCCCGCTGGACCAGCCCGCATGCCTCGTCGTCCGGCGATGCCGCCGCGACGGAAGCCGGCAGACCCCTGGCTACCTCCGCCGCGTGGCTCGGCCCCGACAGCGCCACGGCCGCGACGCCCAGGACTTCCCTGAATACCTCGCTGGGTCTCAACCCCGTCTCTATCTCGATCCCTTTGGCGGCCGACACGATCAGGGCATCGCGCGGCCAGTACCCGCTTATCGCGGAAAATGTCGCCCTTATATGCTGGGTCGGAACGGCGCATATGACCATCCCGGCGCCCCGCAGCGCCTCGGCCGCGTCGCACGTCGCCCGGAGCCGGTCCGGCAGTCTTACGCCCGGCAGGAAAATGGCGTTCTCGCGGTCGCGGTTTATCCGCTCCGCGACCTCCGTCTCCCGGCACCACAGGACCGTCTCGTGCCCGCGGCCGACACAGACTGCCGCCAGCGCCGTACCCCATCCCCCGCCGCCTATTACAGCAACCCGCATTTCCGTCGTGCGCCTCCAGCCAGTATCGGTCTCCTGCCTGGTAATTGCCTGCCGCGTTCAGCCGACGGCTGCTGCCAGCAGGCTTCGCCCGGACGGGACAACAAGGCGCAGCCGCAAATGGATACGCCCCCCGCTGCGCCCCAATACATGGGCCTGCAAACAATTACCCTGCCCGGCCTCCGCCCGGCTACGATCTGGCCCCTGTCGTATTTCCGCTGGCGCTCCGACACGGACGGTCGCCAGTCACCGGTTCCTTCCCGGACGATCCGTTTCCGGCCCGCGACCGGCCGGCGGACGGCGACTGGCCGGGATCGTGCTTGGGACCTGCGCCCGGCTGCGGCTTTTCGGCTGAGGCCCCGGGCGCTCCGCGCTCGCCGGCTTCATCCGCCGCAGGCCTCCCGAACGCCAGGATCGGGCCGGCCCTCGGCTCGGTCCCGCGCCACAGCCTGACGATATTCTCCCGGTGCCTGATTATTACCAGCGCTGCAGCGACAGTGCCGAACGCCAGCGCAGGAAGTCCATCGCCCGAGAGGTTCCCACATCGGAACGCAACTGCCGCCGGGAGGAGCGAGAGCGCCGCCGCGCACGAGGCTGCCGATACGTAGCCGGAGAATATCCGCACGCCCAGCCAGACCGCCAGCGCCACGCAGGCCTCGGCCGGGGCTATTGCCAGCAGTGCCCCGGCCGACGTGGCCACACCCTTGCCGCCACGAAACCGCAGGAAGATCGTGAAGGTGTGCCCGAACACCGAGGCGATGCCCATAGCGACGCGAAGCCATTCGATAGACAGGAAAGAACCGCGGGAAGCGAGAAAGTCCGCCAGAAAGAAAGCCGGGAGAAATCCCTTGGCGGCATCCAGAAAGAGCGCCAGCCGGCAGGCGACCGGTCCGAAACGCCTGC
This sequence comes from Planctomycetota bacterium, assembly GCA_026417845.1. Classification (GTDB taxonomy): domain Bacteria; phylum Planctomycetota; class SZUA-567; order H5-PLA8; family CALKMO01; genus CALKMO01. The sequence continues at coordinate 7,327 of JAOACM010000178.1, forward strand.
CGCCTATGGCCCGCTTCAGATTGGTCGCGCCGACGTTGCCGCTGCCCACAAGGCGGATGTCCACTCCGTACAGCTTCCCGATCAGGAAGCTGAATGGGATGGCTCCGGCCAGATAGGCGATCGCGAGGGCCGCGATATCAGTCACGGCATTCTTCCTCCATCCGGCCTTCCGCGGACATGTGCAGGCAGCTCGATCGTTTCCGTCGCGGCGGCGGTTCAACGCCAAGGGTATACTACCGGCTGGAGCGCCGGAGGCATAGTGCAACGGCGTGGAAAGCGGCGGACGGTGGCTACATGGCCGTAAATGCAGAGTTTTTGAAACGGCCGGCTGGGAGAGGCGCCCGTGCGCATATCCGGTCTGCGCCCTTCGCCCTGGCAGATAAAGGCAGAGCAGACCGGCTGACCGCGTAGATTCCGAATTCCGCGGTTGTGGCCACGCATTCCGGAGGCGGAACCGGGAGCGGCTGGAGGAGGGACGGATGAGAGGGCGGATATATACGGACGATGGCGGAGCAGGGGCGATGCCGGTTCCGGTACCCGGCTGCCGCAAGGGGGTGGTATACCTTGTCGGAGCGGGACCCGGCGATATCGGACTGATGACGCTGCGGGCCGCGAGCCTGGTCCGTTCGTGCGACGTCCTGGTGTACGACGCCCTGGCGCCGGCGGCGGCGCTGGAAATGGCGCCGGAGCGGGCGGAGCGTATCTATGTGGGCAAGCGCGGCGCCGGACGGTCCGTCGAGCAGCAGGAGATAAACGCTACACTCGCGGCAAGGGCCTCGGAAGGCAGGGCTGTGGTCAGATTGAAGGGCGGAGATCCGTTCGTGTTCGGCAGGGGAGGGGAGGAGGCGGAGTACCTGGCGGAGCGCGGCATACCGTTCGAGGTCGTGCCCGGCGTTACGGCGGGGATTGCGGCCCCCGCATGCGCCGGCATACCGGTCACGCACAGGGGCATCTCCAGCGCTGCGGTGCTCGTAGCCGGCCACGAGGACCCGTCGAAGCCGTCTTCCAG
>JAOACM010000179.1 GCA_026417845.1 Planctomycetota bacterium
GCGGGATCAGTGGGATCGGGGCGGAGAAACCGGACGGCCGGCAGGAAGTGGCGCCAGGCATGGGCACAGACGCGGAGGCGTCCGCGCCGGCGGCCGGGCGCTCGCAGACGGTCGGCGAACTGCTGGAAAAGCTCCGCGATGCCGGACTGGCGCCCCCGGATCTCGCGAAGAGGGCGGCCGAGGTACTGAAAGGCTTCCGGCCGGAAGCCGCGACCGTCGAGGCGGAGACGCGGGGCCGGATGGTAGCGGGGCTGGCCGCGGCGGGGGCGTGGGCGGCGAGCATGTGCTTCATAGCGTTCGTTTCCGCTCTCCTTGGAAGAGATTTCGCGAACATTGCCATGCTCGGGATCGGCTGGATGATCGGCGCCATACTGCTTCAGCGCTTCGCCGGTCCGCAATCCGTTTTCTTCCGCCAGGTATCGCTTGCGTGCATGATCGCCGGGCATCTCATGATCCTTGCCGCCGCGCCGGATGTCCTCTGCGAGATAGGGGAGGGCAGGCGAATAGAAGAAGTATACCCCGCCGCCGTGGTGGCGGCGCTGCTGGCCGCCATATTCTATCCGCTTTACGGCTGCGCCTTCTACCGCTTCTTCTCGATCGCCTGCACCATAACGTTGCTGGCCGTCGCAGCCGTATACGAATCCCGCCTGGAAGATGTGAACTGGGAGCGCATCTGGATATGGCATATTATGGTCGTCGCGTCTGCGGTTTGTGCCGGCGCGGTCTTTCTGATTCCGCGCATTTCGCGCCGCGCACTGCTGCCGGCGGCATACTCCTGCGCCGCGGCGATGCCGACGCTCCTGGGTATAATGACGGTCGTTCCTTTCCTGGACAAAAAAGTCTCTGCGCCACTCTGGCCGTCGGCGATCCTGCTGGGCGTACTGCTCGTCGCGTTCTCCTGTGCGGCCGCGCGGAGATTCCCGACCGGCGGAGAAGCCGGCCGGTGGCGGGGCGCGGCGTTCTCTCACCCCCTGAAGGCTGCGACCGCCGCGCTCATCGTCGCCGCCGGTCTCGCCGTCCTTCAGCTTCCCGGCGCGACGGCCGCAGTCGGCCTGCTCCTTCTGGGCTTTTATGCCGGCGACTGCATCGTGATGGCCATCGGCTTCGCCTCGCTGCCGTTCTTCGTCGGGTGTTATTACTACTCGCTGTCGCTGGATCTGATGGAAAAATCGCTCCTGCTGATCGCGAACGGAATCCTTATGATACTGCTGTATTTCACGGCGGGGCGTTTGCAGGGCAGGCCGGCGTGGAGGGAGGCGTGATGCGCGCTACGGCGTTCCTGGTCATGACGGCAGTCGTGCTCGCGGTTCTGAACTTTCTTGTATGGGGCAAGGAGCGGACGGTACGGCATGGGCGGACGGTCTTCCTGGAACTCGCGCCGCGGGATCCGCGGTCGCTGATGCAGGGCGACTACATGGATCTGAACTACGCGATACACGGAGACGCCGAACGGGCCGCGCCGCCCGCCCTCCCGAGGACCGGTTTCGTCGTGGTCAGACTCGACGAACGCGGAGTCGGCTCGTTCGCGCGGTTTTATGCCGGGGAGGAACTGAAGCCGGACGAGTGTCTGCTGCGGTACCGCGTACGAGGCGAATGGCAGCGTTTCCAGATCGGTCCCCGTTCGTTCTTCTTCCAGGAAGGGCATGCCGGCTGCTACGAAGGCGCGAAGTACGGCGAACTCAGGGTGGCTCCATCGGGCGACTGCGTCCTGGTCGGACTGAGAGGGCCGGACCTGAAACCGCTCGACCCGCCGAAGCAGGACATCCGTGGACGGACTGCGCCGGGCAAGAGGTCCGCTTCCCCTCCGGTTGACAGGCCGTAATTGTTTCCCGTGCCCATATGTGTAGCCGCAGCCGGGAGGAGCGAACCATTCGCAGTAACGCCACTGCTGAACCATTCAGGCACACCACCTCAGGATCGCCGTCCGAACGCGGCAAACGATTACGACAGGCTGGGGCCTGTTTTCTTCTTTACCAACGCAGCGCCGGTTACGCTGTTGATTCGCAGAGGAGGCCGTCCGAGGGGGGGCGCGATGGACGGGCACGGAGGAATACGCGCGCAAATTGCCTCAGGCGCTCTGAAAGACGCTTGCGGTAAAAATCGCGGAAAACGCTACCCGGCAGCCGCGGGCTTTTTCTGAAGGGCCGGAGTAAGACCCATCGCCGCCAGCGTAAATTTCCCCTCCGGTCCGGGGACATCGCAACCGGCTTCACGATGCGGGACCGGTCCTCAGCCGCCCGCCGCTCCGTCTCCGTCCTTTCGCCTGCCCAGCAGCGCGCGCTTCATCTCGGCGTACTCCCGCACCTCGAACAGGCTCGACAGGCCCGTGTAAAAGAGGACGCCCGCTACCACTGGACATATCCCGCGCTGGAGCACGTGCACGAACGTCGGCCCTTCCGGCGGCAGGCTCGACTGGACGGCCCATACGCCGGCGCCCATCAGGATGCTCACCTTCACGACCTTGTAGATCGCCATGTACAGGGCAGCATCGGGCGGGGGCTGCCCGGACTCGGCGCCGAGCGATTTCAGGACCGGTGCCATTACGGCAAACAGCGGCGCGAAGAACGCCGCCCCGGCGGCAAGCAGCGACCAGAAGCCCTGATACGCTGGCATCTCCTCCAGGCGCGAGTAGGCCAGGGCGGCAAGCCCGCAGGAGGCGGAAAACGAAAAGGCTGCGGCGGCGGCGAAGCGGATGAGCCGCCGCATGTCCGGCGCGCCGATGCGCGAGAATAGCGTCCGCGCCAGTTCGAAGGTCTGGTACGCGGAGCTGGCGGTTCCGGCCAGCGCCAGCGCGGACTCGCCCATATTCGTAAATCCCAGCAGCGCGGCGCCCAGCGAGACGTTGACGGCCAGCGACCAGACTGCGATGCGTGCTGGAGTGCGGGTGTCTTTGGCCGCGTAGTGCGCACGGGCCAGCACGCTGTTGAGCGACATGAAGACCAGCCCCGCGCCGTACCAGAATACGACCCTTCCGCATCTGCGGACGTACTCGCCATCGTTCGCCAGAAACTCGCCCGTACCGTAGATCAGCCGCGACAGGCTTTCGGAGCAGATGCACAGCCCGACCGCGGAGGGAACGCTCAGGTAAAGCGTGTGCCTCGTTACGTCCGCCATCGCCCTGGCGAAACCGCCTCCATCCCCGTCGGCCCGCAGCCGCGAGAGCCTCGGCAGCGCCGCAGTCGCCAGCGCCAGCGGAAACAGCGCCCATGGGAGCTGCACCAGCCTGTTGCCGAGCGTCAGGACCGTAACCGCGCCGTGCCCCGGTATCAGCGCCCACGCCATCAGCTGGTTGACCAGGACGTTGACCTGAAAAACCGTCAGCCCGAAGACCACCGGCCCGAAATTCCGCATTATCTCGACGTAGCCGGGGTCGCTCTTGTCGAGCGAAGGCCGCGCCAGTATCCCCCTGCGGAAGGCCCAGGGAAGCTGGATGAGAATCTGCAGGGCGCCGCCGATCAGCACCGCGTAGGACTGGGCGAATATCTGCCGCTCGATCCCCCCGCCGATGAGGACCGGCGCAAGGTACATCCCGGCTATCAGCGCGACGTTGAGCAGAACCGGCGCCAGCGACGGCGTGGCGAAATGGCCGACCGAGTTCAACATCGCCCCGACGATGGCCGCGAAGTTTATCAGCACGACGTACGGCAGCATCANTTCGGCGTGAAGGCAGGTCATTTCGATCTTTTGCATCATCTCCCCGCCCATCCCGGCGGCCGGGCCGAGGAGCGGCAGCGAGAGGCGCAGGATTATGCTCAGCACGATCGCGGCGGTCGTCCCGATGCTGAGATAAAGAGTCACGCGGCCTATCAGGGCGGACGCTGTCCGTACTGCGCTGCCGCTGTCGCCGGATCTCATCCTTTCGACGAAGACCGGCACGAAGGCGGAAGTCATTGCGCCTTCGCCGAACAGGCGGCGGGTCAGATTCGGGATGGTAAAGGCGAGGTTCCAGGCGTCGGCGGCCATTCCGGCGCCATATATCTGGGCGAAGAGCCTGTCGCGGAAAAGTCCGAGTATGCGGCTGAGCAGCGTCATGAACGAGACGACGCCGCCGGAGCGCAGGACCTCGCCGGAAGCCTCCGCGTCCGGGCCGCCGCCGGCCTGTCCGCCCTGCGCGCCGACTTCTCTCTTTCCGGAATCGCCAGCCCTGCCGGCGTCGGTCGTCATTTTTTCGCCATCCCGGGCGGTCATGCCCTCAATCGCCGCGCGCGGCGCGGTGCGGGGCCGCCGCTGCGATTCCGGCCTTCCGCATCGCCTCCCCGGCCTGCCGCGCCCGCAGGCAGAATACCTCCAGGTTGCTCCGGATCACCGAGGGATACGGGTTGCCGTCCGTCTCGATGGCAAGGAATGGAATATGAGGAACGTCCTTGAGGACCTCGTGCATCCGCTTATCCCTAGGGTGCAGCCTGCGCTTGTATTTCTCGCTCATCGTCACCGACAGGACCGCCTCGGCTATCCTGTTGGGCATGCAGCCGAAAGGTCCGAGGGCTATCGCCCCGGAGTAGCGCCTCAGCGTCTCACGGAAGGCCGATCCGACCGTCAGAATGGCCTCACCGGTCAGGTTCGGCGAAATATACGGCGATGCGGCTTCCATGAACTCCGCCACGTCGTCCACAACGGGCTCCAGAAGACCGGATGCGCTCAGGTCTTCGACGACCGCCTTCTCTATCCTGTCCTGCAGCCAGGTCTTGAGCCTGTGCATCATGCCGGCGGCCAGGCCCCGCACATGGCTCTCCTTCTCCCACCGGTTTTCGATCATATAATCCACGTACTTGAACCACTCGCTGGCATGAGCCACGCGGACCACGAAGCCCTGGTCCGCGAGGTACTCGCTGAGCCCCTGGCGCGCCAGCCCGTCGCGGCGGACGAATATCTCGCCGACCACCGCCACAAAGTCCGCCTCGGACAGTGGCTTTTTCAGCGGAATCCTCGACAGCCGCGCAGCCGCCTCCCGCAGGGCTTCGCGGACCGGAGCGTCGAGCGGAGCAAAGAAAGTTCTGGGGACCGCCGAACTGGTATACGTCTCGGCTTTCTCCAGGCGGGATATCAGGCCAGCCCAGACCTCCCGGAATTCCCGCATCGCTGCCTCCCTGTCGGCGGCCAGGGCGCGCAGCGTCGAGCGGATGTCGTCCATGTAGTCGGCTATCGTCATGCCTATCCACGCGCGTCTGGTGAAGGTCATGCCGAGCCCCGCGTAGCCGTTGGTGCAGCTCAGCGTCAGCACGGCGACGTTCGGTATCCGCAGATCATTTATGACGAGCTGCATCGCCTTGGCGTACTGACCGAAACGGCATGGGCCTTCAGCGTGTCCCATTATCCACAGCCAGACCTGGTTCTCCGGCGGTCTGCCGAGGGCCAGGTACTGGCCGAGCGTGATATGGTGAGGCACGCACTCCTTGCAGCCGGCGTGCTGCTTGCCCAGCATCAGCTCGGCCGCGGTGGCCTCAGGCAGGGCCCGGCTGCGGATCCCGACGCTCCGCGTCGCCGCCGAGACGGCCTCGGTCGAAAGATCGCCCATCGAACAGTAGATGACCTCGACGCGGGGATCGGTCAGCGGGAGGCTCTCGCCGGAGGATGTCACAACGACGGTGCGCCCGCCGGGCAGGTGGCGGACCACCGCCGGATGGAATCCGTCGCCGCCCGGTGCGGGGGCGGCGCGGCCGGAGGTCCGTTCCCACAGCGGCGCGCCGGAGGCCGGCACCTGGGCCTCGCCTTGGACTGGCGCCCCGGTCCGGGCATCCGGTGCGCCTGTTGCGGCCGCCGCTACCGGGCCGGCCGTCGCGGACCGCGCGGCGGAGGTGTAGCCCTCTGCCGCGCCCCGGGCATCGCCGGTCGCCTCCCGGCCCTCAGCCGCAGGCAGCCTCCCGCTCCTGCGCCCCCCCCGCGCCGCACGATGCGACGAGCGCGAGCTGCCGCCGCTCGCCAGCACCTCCGCCGCGCTCGGCGGATCCCACCCCTCCAGTATTGCCTCCGGGGCATCCGACTCGTCGAGCCTCACCCCGGACCTGCGCCAGGCATCCACTATGTCCAGATAAGCCTCAACCCGCGTGTCGAGCCCGGCACCGGCGGTATGGCTGTCTATCTCCAGCGTCAGCGACGGCTTCCGCCCCATTATCCGCCGGAAATATTCCACTATGAAGCTGTCCGGCCCGCACGAGAAGTTTGTCAGGAATACGCCGAAAAGCTGCGGGTGGCGCTTAACGTACTGGGCCGACCGCAGGATCATCTGCCCCGTGGACCAGTACATTCCCGGCACGGACCGCTCCCGGCTATAGGGCAGGGCGTCGAATGGGATTATAGCGATCCCGCGCGAGGCAAACTTGCGGGGAATGCCGCGGGCCGCCAGCTGGGAGAAGGCGTTGTACGGCCTGCCGAACAGGACCACGGCCCTGGCTGACGGGTCTTTTTCGAGCCTGTCGAGCGCTTCGCTCCCGATCTCCTTCAGCCTGGCGCCGAATTCGGCCTGCCTGGCCGCCGCGGCGCGGCAGGCTCTCCGGATCGCGTACCGGCTTACGCCGAGATCGTCGGCCATCGCGGCCATGTCCCGCCCGGCACGCTCGATGCCGTCGGAGAAATCAACGAATGGCGCCAGGAGCCTGGGTTTGAGCCGCTCCTTCAGCCCGAACGCGGTCGCGAGATAGTATGGCGCGCCCTGCACGAACGGGCAGACGACCGAATTCTGCCCGTCGTGGTTTTCCACGAACATGCCTCTCACGTGCGGCAGGAAGAGGTAATCCACGTTCCTTTCGAGCAGGTCCTGGATCAGCCCGTGGGCTATCTCGACCGGGAAGCAGAAAGCCGCCCCGCGCCTCCTCACCCCTTCTTCCTTCGGCTGGCGGCCGATCTCCACGCGGAAGCCGAGTTCGCGGAAGAAGGTCGAATAATACGGGTATAGCGTATTGTCCATGAAGGCGCCGGGTATCCCTACGGTTGGCGCCGATCCCGGAGGCAGCGGTTCGGCCGCGCACGTCTCGAACACCAGTTTCTGGCGGCGGGCGACGGAATCGAACTCCGCCGCGTCGAATTTCCGCCCTTCCCTGGCGAGAAAATATCTGTTGCAGGCGCCGCCGAACGGGAAGAGCCTGCCGCCGACCCTTATGCTGAGCACCTCGCACTTGAGATCGCACGCCGGGTCGCCCGGGCAGCGGAAAGTCTTCTCCGCGCGGCACTCCCGCGCCGCTATGGCCTCCAGGTCCACCTCGGCAGGTTTCGCCAGCCCTTCCGCCAGCACCCTTTCGGCGGCAAGGCAGACGCCGTAGGCGCCCATCAGCCCCGGTTCGGGCGGAACCACTATGGGCCTGCCGAGGATCGCCGCGGCCGCCACAGGCACCGCCCTGTTGTAGCAGACGCCGCCCTGCATCAGTATCGTGCCGCTGGTCTTCCGGTTCCCAACGACGCGGTTCAGGTAGTTCAGGAGGATCGAGTAGACCAGGCCGGCGGCTATGTCCCGCAGGTCCGCCCCCTCCTGGATGGCCACCTTTATGTCCGATCCTATGAACGCCGCGCACTGCTCTCCGAACCTGAGCGGCGACCGGGCGGCAAGCGCCGCGTCGGCTATCTCCGTCACATCCAGGTTCAAGCTTTCCTTCGCGGCCTCCTCCAGAAACGATCCCGTCCCGGCGGAACAGGCCTCGTTCATGGCATAGTCTATCGGAACCTTGTGGCGCGGGTCGGCCGAAAATCGTATGTACTTGGCGTCCTGACCGCCGATTTCGAATATCGTCTCCACCTCGGGGCAGAATTTAGCCGCCGCCGCGCCGTGGGCTATTATCTCGTTGATTATCAGCGCCTGCGGGACGCCGGCATGGAGACCGGTTATCTGGCGGCCCGATCCGGTCGTGGTCAGGCCGATGATCCTGACCCGCCTGCCGGATACCTGCCTGAGTATCTCGCGATAGCACTCGCGCGCAGCATTTACGGGATCTCCCTTCGTGCGGCCGTAGTGAGACGCAAGGATCCGGCCGTCGCGGCGCCGATACAGGACGGCCTTCGTGGTGGTCGAGCCGGCATCAAGGCCGACAAGGCATTCGTCGCCGTCGGATGCCTCGGCCCTTTCGCTCGGGCAGAATCTCACCATCGGTACGGATTCCGAGAGCGGCCGCTCCCTGGGAAAGCTGCCGCCCCTGTGGACAAAGAGGGCTTCCTCAGAAAGGTGAATCCCAGCCTCCGGCATGCGGAGGGCATACAGCGCCGCACCGAATGCCTCGAAGTACAAAGCCTCCGCCGGGACGACAGGATCGTACCCCTTTTCCCGGAGGAATCGCATCATGACATCATTGACGCTGACTCCGCCCGTGACCATGACCCGGCCCGATTCGACTTTGGC
>JAOACM010000180.1 GCA_026417845.1 Planctomycetota bacterium
GGGTATGCATGGTCGAGGTGGATGGAGCCAGGACGCTCGTTGCCTCGTGCGCCATGCCGGTCACGGAAGGGATGAACGTCAGGACGAATACGCGGAGGGTGCGCGAGGCCCGGAAGACGGTCGTGGAACTGCTGCTCTCCGAACACGAGGGCGACTGCCAGATCTGCGATCGCGGCGAGGATTGCGAGCTCAGGGCCCTGGCCCAGGAGCTGGGAATCCGGGAAATCCGCTACAGGGGGGAGAAGCCGCCGCCACATATGGACGCTACTTCCCCATCGCTCGTTCGCGATGCATCCAAGTGCATAAAATGCCGCCGCTGCGCGCAGGCTTGCATCCAGGCGCAGGGAGTAGGGGCGATATTCCCTCAGAACAGAGGTTTCGATACCGTCATCGGACCGGCGTTTGAGGCAGGGTTGGCGGATACCGTCTGCGTGAACTGCGGCCAGTGCGCGGCGGTCTGCCCGGTCGGTGCCATCGTCGAGAAGACTCAGATAAACGAGGTATGGACGGCGCTCGATGATCCCTCGAAGCATGTCGTGGTGCAGACTGCGCCGGCGATCCGGGCGGCGCTGGGCGAGTGCTTTGGATACCCGCCGGGGACGCTGGTGACAGGCAAGATGGTCACCGCGCTCAGGCGCCTCGGCTTCGACGCCGTGTTCGATACTAACTTCACGGCCGACCTCACCATTATGGAGGAAGGGACCGAACTGCTGTCGAGGCTCAGGAAAGCGCTGGTTGAGAAAAAGCCGGTGGCTCTCCCTATGTTCACCAGCTGCTCGCCTGGATGGATCAAGTTCGCCGAGCACTTCTTCCCGGAGATGCTCCCGAACCTGTCCACTTGCAAGTCTCCGCAGCAGATGTTCGGTGCCGTGGCGAAGACGTACTATGCCTCGAAGCTCGGTAAGAAGCCCGAGGATATCTACGTGGTGTCCGTAATGCCCTGCACCGCGAAGAAGTTCGAGGCGCAGAGGGCGGAGATGAACTCGAGCGGCGTCAGGGACGTGGACGCCGTGCTGACTACCCGCGAGCTCGGCCGGATGATACGTCAGGCCGGCATAGACTTCGCTTCGCTGCCGGACGGTCAGGCGGATGCCCCTCTGGGGCTTTCCTCCGGCGCCGCGGATATCTTCGCCAACACCGGAGGCGTGATGGAGGCGGCGCTCAGGACCGCCTATGAAATCGTTACCGGAAGGCAGCTCCCGTTCGAAAACCTGCATGTCAGGCCGATAGCCGGGCTGGAGGGCGTCAAGGAGGCTTCGCTGAAGATCGAAGGGACGCGCCCGGAATGGTCGTTCCTCGAAGGCGTTACGCTGAATGTGGCGGTAGCACATGGCCTGGGCAACGCGAGGAAGATAATAGAGAAGGCCAGGAGCGAACCGGGCAGGTACCATTTCATCGAGATAATGACCTGTCCTGGCGGGTGCATCGGCGGCGGCGGGCAGCCGAGGTTTACGACCGACGAGGTGCGGAAGGCCAGGATCGGGGCGATCTACAAGGAGGACGAGGGAAAGAAGCTGCGGAAGTCGCACGAAAACCCACAGATAAAGCAGATATATGAGGAGTTTCTGGAAAAGCCGCTTGGCGAAAAGTCGCACAAGCTGCTTCATACGAAGTACACGCCGAGGAACCGGACATAGAGCCTGTCCGAAAACCTGCCGGCAGGCGGCTTGCAGCTTTGCGATCCCGACACCCCGGCGGGAGGTTTCGGGACAGGGTCGCAAGGTGGTCCGTCCGGCCGCTCAGCCGGTAGAGGTGGCGATTCCGGCGTGCCGGCACATGCCAGGTCCGCTGGCAGAAATGGCGCGGTAATTGTTTACCGCCCCCTGATGTCGGGACACAGCGGGCGGAGCGGACCCGTTAGTGGCGCGCCGTTGTCGCCCCGGTTCGCGCGCTATCAGTAGCAGCCGATGCCTGAGAGCGGCAAACAATTACATGCCGCGCAATGGTGGATTGCGGGGGTGTATGGCCGTAACAGCGAGTTCAGGACGTGGTAAGGGCTGAAGACCTGATCTGCCATTGCCCGCCCCGTTCAAAGGGATCGGGCCGGATATACGCCATGGGCGCGCCCTCCCGCGGGCCGTTCCATGGCTTTGCATTTAGAGCCTATCCGAAAACCGGCCGCCGTGAGTCTTACGGCCCTGCGATCCTGACTCCGTGGCGAGAGGTTTTGGGACAGGATCTCGAAGTCTATCCAGAAACCTCCGGACGGGAAGGGATACAGCATCTATTCCTAAGCTTCGCACCTGGAGTTTTTGGGGAAGCTCTTATGGCCATGCACCCGGGGGCCCGGGCTTTGCTCGCCTGGCGGCATGTCGCGGGGTATGATGCGGCCATGGTGGTGCGCTCGTGACGGCCCGGGCGCTGGCTGGATACGCATCGCGGCGGCTGACGGGATACGTGTCGCGGCCGCTTCCACGGTGCTGGCGGCGCGCCTCGTCGCGGTCCGGGCGGCGGATGGAGTCGGAGGCCGATGAGTTCGAAGGACGGTGCCGCGAATAACGTCGGGATAGTCAGCACCATTCCAGAGCGCTGCAAGCGGTGTTATACCTGCGTCCGAGATTGTCCCGCCAAGGCGATAAAGGTCGAGGGAGGACAGGCCAGGGTGATGCCCGAAAGGTGCATCGCCTGCGGCAACTGCGTCAAGGTTTGCGCCCAGCAGGCCAAGCTCATACAGGAAGATACAGACCGCGTCTTCAGCATGCTTTCCTCCGGCGAAAAGGTCTTCGCGTGCCTGGCACCTTCTTTCCCTGCGGCCTTCGACGGTTTTTCCCCGGGTCAGCTGGTTGCAGCGGTGAGGAGACTGGGGTTTGCCGGAATCTGGGAAGTGGCCTTCGGCGCGGAACTCGTAAGCAGGGCCTACGCTAAACTCTTCGAATCCGCCCGTCCGTCCGGCAGACGTCTCATCGCCACTCCGTGCCCTGCCATAACGGCATTCGTGGAGATGCATATGCCGGAACTCGGCGGCTGCCTGGCACCGATCGTATCGCCCATGGTGGCGACGGCGCGCGCCATCAGGCGCCGGCACGGGCCGGATGTCCGGACCGTGTTTATCGGCCCCTGTGTCGCCAAGAAGAACGAACTGAAGGACCCGGCTCTGGAAGGCGAGCTTGATGCGGCCATCACGTTCGCGGAGTTGATGCGGATGTTTCAGCGCGCGGGGATATCCCCCCCCTCCCTTCCGGATGAAGATCCGGACGGACCTTCTGCCTGGCTGGGGAAGGCGTTCGCCATTTCCGGCGGCCTGCTTAAAAACGCGGGTCTCAGCGCCGACATCCTCGCCAACGATGTCCTGGTGGCAGAGGGGAAGGACCGCATCCTGGCCGTCCTCGACGCGCTCGTGGAACGGCAGAGCGCCGCGTCTTTTTTTGATCTGCTGTTCTGTGAGGGCTGCATAAACGGGCCGAAGATGCCGGGCAGGCTGAGCCTTTTCGCCAGGAAGGAAAAGCTGGTCGAGTTCATCCGCAGGAGGATGGAAAGCGTTTCGCCCGAACAGGCAGGGCAGGATCTGAAAGAATTCGAAGACCTGGACCTGTCCAGGAAGTTCCTGCGCAAGCCCGTCAAACTGCGTATGCCGGCGGAAGAAGAGATCGCCTCCGCCCTGAAGACGATGAAGAAATTCCGCTTCGAGGATCAGCTTAACTGCGGCGCCTGCGGCTACCAGACCTGCCGCGAGAAGGCGGTAGCGGTCTGTCAGGGGCTGGCCGAGGCCAGCATGTGCCTGCCGTACCTGGTCGAGGAGCTTGAGCAGGCCTGCCGGAACCTGGAGGCGTCCCACAGGGAACTAGCGGCGACGCAGGACAGGCTCATACAGACAGAACGTCTCGCTTCCATGGGACAGCTTTCCGCCGGCATAGCCCACGAGATCAATAACCCGCTCGGGACGATCCTGCTGTATTCGCACATGCTGATAAAGCAGATAAGAGACGATGAGGCGAAAAAATCGGACCTGATGACGATCGCCAGTGAGGCCAAGCGATGCAAGGACATAGTGCGCGGCCTCCTGGACTTCGCGCGGCAATCCAGGATATCGAAGTCCCCCACGGAAGTGCGGGGCGTGCTGGACGAGGTAGCGAAGATAGTGGAGACCAAGGCAGGCGTGGCCGGCGTCCGGGTCCGGATGGAAGTCGAGGACGGGATGCCGCAGGTCCTGCTGGACGGAGCCCAGATACGCCAGGCGCTGGTCAATCTGGTGGACAACGCAATAGACGCCTGCGCGGCGAAACGGGGCGAGGTGCTGGTATCCGCGCGGATGAGCAGGGGCGGCGGCGCTCTTGAAATAAGGGTGTCCGATAACGGGACGGGCATCCCGAAAAAGCACCTGTCGAAGCTGTTCACTCCCTTCTTCACTACCAAGGAAATGGGGAAAGGGACGGGACTCGGGCTTGCGATAGTATACGGCATCGTCAAGATGCACTCGGGCGACATTTCCGTTGAGAGCGAGGAGGGGAGAGGGACCACGTTCATCCTGTCGCTTCCGGCCGGCGATAGCGCTCTGAGCGGCGCGGTCCCGGGGCCCCCGCCGAGGGCAGGCGCGATCCGGAGCAGCGGGGATAAGGGGGGGCGCGGCGATGGCTGACGGGCGGCCGGCAATACTGCTGGTGGATGACGACCCGGACTTTCTCGACCTCGTTCAGGAGGTTCTGGAAGGGCGCGGTTACAGGGTGATCCGGGCATCCAGCCCGGCCGATGCGCTCGCCGCCGTCGCCAGGGAAATCCCCGACCTGATAGTCACCGATCTCATGATGACTTCGCTTGATTCCGGATTCGCCCTTGCAAGGCAGCTCAAGGCAGACCCGCGGCTCGCCGCCGTCCCGGTAGTCGTAGCGACGGCCGTGGCGAAAAAACTGGGGATAAGTTTTTTGCCGGGCAATGCCGGAGACCTCGAGGCCATGAAGGCTGACGCTTACTTCGAAAAACCGCTCGATCCCGACGCCTTCCTCCGGAAGGTATCGGAACTGATTTCGAGGCGTGAAGATGCAAAGAGGCGTGGAATATGAACGACGCTCCGGAACGGATACTTGTGGTTGATGACGAACCCGGTATGCGGGAGGGTTGCCGCAGAGTTCTGGCTGGGGAAGGGTACGAAGTCGAATGCGCGGCGGATGGCGCGGAGGGGCTGGAGGTATTCAAAGCGAAGCGGAACTTCAGCGCGGTGCTGGCTGACCTCAAGATGCCGCGCATGGGGGGACTGGAGCTGATAGAGGCGATACGCAGGCTGGACGAGGACGTCGTGCTGATCGTCATAACGGCCTACGCGACGATAGAAACGGCGGTCGAGGCGACCAAGCGCGGCGCCTACGGATACATCCCGAAGCCGTTTACGCCGGACGAAATACTCCTGCCTGTCAGGAACGGGCTCGAGCGGCGGGCGCTCGCGCTGGAGGCGAAGAGGCTCAGGGCGGAGAAGGAGCGCAGCTTGGCGGCCCTGGCCGAGGAGAGGTCGAAGACCGGAACCATAATAAACTGCATGACGGATGGCGTGATCGTCGTCAACGCCGGCCGGAAGCTGGTGCTGCGCAACGCCGCGGCCGTCCGCATCCTGCCGGCCCTCGCTTCCCTGGCGCTTCCGGCGCCGCTTTCGGAGGCCCGCTGTCCCGATATCGAATCGGTCGTGGAGGAAATAATGGCCGGGACGGGACCGGCGATGGTATCGCGGGAGATGACGATCGAGGATCGGACTTACATGGCGAACGCCAGCCCGGTCCTGGAAGGCGGGCCGAAACCTCTCGGGGTGGTGGCCGTGCTCCGGGACATAACCGCGATCAAGAAGCTGGAGGTCGCCAAGTCCATGTTCGTTTCGATGGTCGCGCACGAGATCAAGAACCCACTGGCCGCCATCGAGGGATATCTGAACGCGGTGCTGGCCGGCGCCGTAAGCGGCGACGGGGAGAAGTTGCGTGCGATACTCGATCGCTGCCGTATCCGGGCCCGGGCTTTGCGCGAGATGGTACTCGATCTGCTGAACATAACCGCGATTCAGACCGGTCGTTTCGTCCTGAGGCGCGCGCGCCTGGATGCCAGAACCGCAGCGGCCGAAGCCGTGGAAAGCTTCCGGGAGAAGGCCATGGCCAGAAATATCCCGCTAGCGATGGAACCGGCCCCGCCCGGCGGCGAATGCGAGGTCCTCGCCGACAGGGACGCGCTGCTTTCGATTTTCGGGAATCTGGTGGATAACGCCATAAAGTACACTCCGGAAGGTGGCCGTGTGTCGGTTGGCGTGCGGCGGTCCGGGGATTTCGTCCTGGTTTCGGTGAGCGATACCGGGATCGGCATAAAGCCCGAGGACAGGGCGCGGATTTTCGAGGAGTTCTACAGGGTCAGGAACGAGTACACTTCGAAGGTGCCGGGTACGGGGCTGGGACTGGCGCTCGTCAGGCAGCTGGTTGAGATGCATCAGGGGCGGGTATCGGTCGAGAGCGCTCCGGGCAAAGGCAGCGTCTTCACCGTGTGGCTTCCCGCCGCGCCCCCTGGGGATACAGCGGGGAAGGATACCGGCCTTGGGGAAGCTTCCTGAACCGGCGGGAGCTGGTTTCGGGACGCGCTCGCAGGAGCGCGCCGCAGGGACCGGAAGGGGAGGTGCCGCGGGGCGTCCCGGTCGCCTTGCAGGGAGAAGGGATGCGAGGCGTCGGGTGCCGGCGGCCGGAAGGGTATCGAGGCCGTACGCGGAGGCCGTGTTCCCGCCTTGTCCCGGGCACGGGGTTACCGGAGAGAAGGAGCAGCTGCGGTGGTCTCGCGAAATCCGACTGAGGAAATCATAACTGAGAGCGCGATCTGGGAGACGCTCAAAGCCCACGGCAGGGGCGATGAGACCGGAGTGCGCGATGTGCTCGCGAAGGCCCGCGAAGCGAAGGGACTGGATCCGGAGGACGTGGCTGTGCTGTCCGGAGTCAGCGATCCGGACCTCATTTCCGAAATGTTCTCGGCGGCAAAGGCGGTGAAGGAGAAGATATACGGCAGGCGCCTGGTCATCTTCGCCCCGCTCTACGTGTCCAATCTCTGCGGCAACGAATGCCTCTACTGCGCCTTCAGGGCGCGCAACAGAGCCGTCAGGCGCCGGGCGCTTTCGATGGAGGAGATCGGGCGGGAAACGGAGGCCCTCGTCAGACAGGGGCACAAGCGCGTGCTGCTGGTGGCCGGAGAGGCTTATCCGGAACGCGGTCTGGACTACATACTGGACGCGATAGCGGTCATCTATCGGACGAAGAGCGGGCGCGGGGAAATCCGGCGCGTGAACGTCAACATCGCCCCCCTTTCGGTCGAGGAGTTCCGCCGGCTGAAGGGCGCGCACATCGGAACCTACCAGCTCTTTCAGGAAACCTACCACCGCGGGACGTACGCCGCCGTCCATGTCGGCGGCAAAAAGCGCGATTACGACTGGCGCCTTACGGCCATGGACAGGGCGATGGAGGCGGGAATAGATGACGTGGGGATAGGCGTGCTGTTCGGCCTGTTCGACTGGAGGTTCGAGATACTGGCCCTCATGCAGCACATAAGACATCTCGAGCGCAAGTATGGCATGGGGCCGCACACTATAAGCGTGCCCAGGCTCGAACCTGCAACCGGATCGGACCTGGCGAGCCATCCGCCGAAACCGGTGAGCGATTTCGATTTCCGGAAAATAGTAGCCATCCTCCGCCTCGCGGTGCCATACACCGGCATAATAATGTCCACGCGGGAAACGCCGAACCTCCGCCGCGAAAGTTTCGCGCTTGGCGTATCTCAGATATCCGCCGGCAGCCGCACGAATCCCGGAGGGTATTCCTCTGGCGGGGGCGAGGATGCCGGTCAGTTTTCCCTCGGAGATCACCGGCCGCTTGACGAGGTTGTCCGCGACATCGCGAGTCTCGGATACATCCCGTCCTTCTGTACGGCCTGCTACCGGCTCGGCCGGACCGGCCACGATTTCATGGATCTGGCCAGACCGGGCGAGATAAGGAGCAGATGCGATCCGAACGCCCTCTCGACCTTCCTGGAGTATCTGCTGGATTACGCCTCCCCGGCGACCCGCCAGGCCGGCGAAAAGCTGATCGGGGAAACGCTGGCGGCCATGCCGGACAGGGAGAGGGAAATAGCAGGGAAAATGCTGGCGAAGGTGCGCGAAGGGAAGAGGGATGTGTTCTGCTGACCCGCTGCGCGGACCGGATCGTCAGGAAGGCGCCCCCGGCCTGGATGCCGCACGGATCGTCCGCTGGCTGCGGGAGGAAGACCCGGCGAAGCTCGAAGACCTCTGGCGCGAGGCGGACGGGATCCGCCGCCGGCATGTGGGGGATGCCGTACACCTGAGG
>JAOACM010000181.1 GCA_026417845.1 Planctomycetota bacterium
ACGGCCACGGCGCGTTCCTGCCCAGCACCCCGGATGCCAGGTGGCGGATGACCTTGTCCCCCTGGCCTCCCGGCCCCGCCCCGGGCAGGACCACCGCCACCGTCGCGTCGCAGGCCGCCCTGCTGGCGAAGCTTATGACATACCTGCCGTTCCGCTTCTCTACCTTCGGCTTCGACGCGAACTCGAAGACATTCTCCCGTTCCTGCCGGCCCTGGTAGGGATTGAGCTCCTCCTCCGTACCGGCCCATGTAGCGACAGAAACGAGACCTATCATGGCCATGGAGCATCCGATTGAGAAGCCCTTCATCGTTGCGATCCTCCCCCTTCATTCCTGATCGCCAGCGAAACCGGCACGTTTATCTTCACGACGGGCAGCTCCGGGCTCCGAAGACGGGCGGCCAGGCGCTCTACTGCAAGCTCCATCATCTTGGCCGGACTCCAGACCACGGCCGGCGGGACTGGACCGCCGGCAAAGGCGGGCACGTAACTGTGCCGGTACTCCTCCCCGCGCGCCCAACCCACCATCTCGAAGTCCCGGCCGGGCTGCAGCCCCAGCCTGCGCGCTACGCGAAACACGCCGATGGCGACATTCATCCAGAGGGCCAACACTCCGCCGGGACGGTCTGGTCGCGAAAGCACCGCCGCGGCAGCCTCCTCAACGTCGAGGCCGCTGCATCGCACACACAGATCGGGTGGAATAGCAATGCCCGCGCGCATGAGTTCCATCGTCGCGCCACCCAGACGCGCCCTGCTGTGGTGCGTGGCCGTGGTATGTCCGAACCATGCGATCCGCCGGTGTCCGCGGTCTATCAGATATCGCGCCGCCAGCGCTCCGCCCTGGAAGTCGTCTTGCAGGACGGCGTCGAAATTCAAATCCTCCTCCCACCAGTCTATGGCCACCGTCGGCATGCCTTCCCGAACGGCGATATCGGCGAGATCCCGCGCCTCGCTGACGATAATGCCGCAGACACGGGCTGCTTTAAGCCGGCGCATGAGGCCGTCCGGATCCTCGTCCTTCGCCCCGATCGCCAGGAGCGGCCAGCCCCGCTTGAGGAGGCACTCCTGAAGCGAGAACAGATACTCCCGGGAGTCCTCGCCCCACTGCCGGCCCTCGCCTTCGCGCCAATCAACGAATGCTACCGGACAGCCCCGGTTCGGATCTCCCGCGCCGGGTCGAACGCGATAACCTCTGCGCGGAGCCCCGGATATCAACCCCTCCGACTCGAGGATTTTCAGCGCTTTATAAGCGGTTTTCGGGGTGACGCCGTATTTTTCTCCTATCTGGCGCACCGATGGTAGAAAATCGGCAGGAGAGATCTCTCCAGATCGTATCTGCTCTCGCAGGTCCATACACAACCTGGTGCAGGATCGTGCCTTGGTCCTTTTCATAACAGAAGCCATTTTGATCTCCTTAAAAAAGTCATTCTGTACTATATACACCATCCAAACTGTTTCCATCAAAGAAAAATTACTAAAATGCCTTGCGCCGGTTTATAGAGGCGTAACATATTGTAGAAGGGCCAATTGCAACTTGACCTATACATCGGATAGGCTTGGAATGTCTTATTTCCCCCCCTCTCCCCACACACAATAAAGTTCGTAACTATTTTCAATAGCGAATGTTGCGACTTAGCAAAACTGATATAAGGCATTTCGCTCCCTCCCGTATCCGGCGATTTTTGTTGAGGAAGCACCAGACTTCCGGACGATAAAATTAAGGCGAGAACACTGCGATATGATGGCCGGAACCGCAGGGTAGAGGGGAGCAGAGTGTTTCCATCCCGCAGAAAGAAGCAGGGACGGGGGAAAACGCCTCGGCGCAGCGCGACATCGGCATTACGGCGAGCCTTGGGCGATAATCGGGTTCGCGCCGGGGCGATCTTCCTGGCCGGACTGGCGGCTGTGGTCGGCATGTTTTCATGCCAGGAAGGGCCTTATCGGGAGTCCATGGAGCTGACAGCGCATCCGGCCAGGATCGGCGGGCAACCAGTAATCAGGGTTGCGGTGAAGACCGGCGCCGTAAAGGTAGATCTGACCTGCTGCTCGGCGCTGAGAATAAAAGACGACAGGGATCGCTCCGTATTCGAAACCGCCAAGGCTGAGAGCGGGCTGCAGGTAAGTTCGACTCCGGCAGGGTGGTTTGTGGGAGGAAGATTGGTCGGGGGCGGGGAGTACCTCGATATCGAGGTGTCGGATGGAAGTGATCGAGGCGAGAACGGTGTAAGGGTGGACGGGGTGGGTTATGGGAAGAGGGTGGTCCTGGCGCGGGAATCGCGGCTGAGTCCCCGCTTCGCCGTGGTCGCCCACATGGATATTGAGACCTACCTTGCAGGAGTGCTTGCCGCGGAGGTTCCTTTCGAGAGATGGCATCCTGAGGCGCTGAAAGCCCAAGCCGTAGCGTCCAGGACATACGCCGTGTACCACATGAAACTCCGCGTGGCCGAACCCTATGACGTGGACAGCACGACGATGAGCCAAGTCTACAAGACTGGCTACGCGACCAACCCGATAGTGAATGCCGCGGTCAACGCCACGCGCGGCCAGATACTGACATTCCG
The DNA here is from genome assembly GCA_026417845.1 of Planctomycetota bacterium. Classification (GTDB taxonomy): domain Bacteria; phylum Planctomycetota; class SZUA-567; order H5-PLA8; family CALKMO01; genus CALKMO01. The sequence goes on from JAOACM010000181.1 coordinate 2,559, forward strand.
GTATAGGGTCTTCCCAGCGTATTTCCATTCGACATGCGGCGGCAGGACGGAGGACGTGTCCCGCGTCTTTGCCTACAATTCGATAGGGCCGCTCTCCGGGACTGCCTGCCCGTTCTGCTCGGAGAGTCCTTTCTTCTGCTGGACCCGGACGATCCTGAAGGAGCATCTGGCGGCCAAACTCCGCGAGACGTTCGGGTCCCAAGCCAGGATAGGCAGCGTGCTTTCCATCGAACCGATCCCGCCGATCGGCCCAGCCGGCCGGCCCGGCGCCTTCCGCGTCCTCCATTCCTCCGGCGAATTGATCGTCCCTGCCACGGAATTCAGACTCGCTGTCGGGGCGGGCGCGAAAGACCTGCCGTCCGTCCATCTGCTGGAGATCCGCAACAGGGGAGAGGCAATCGAGTTCGTCGGCCGCGGGTTCGGGCACGGTGTGGGGCTCTGCCAATACGGTTCGAACGCCTTGGCCGTATCGGGCAGGGATTACCGTCAGATTCTCGCCTTTTACTATCCCGGTTCGGAGCTCGTCAAGCTATACGCCATGTAGCCCAGCTCTGTCGTAAAATAGCCCTGCTAGAAAGGCCTTATTGTACATTAGAGTCGCAAGTCCGTGTAAAACAAGACCTTGCACGCAGATGATGCCGCCGGGACATTATGCCGCAACCCTTTGTACGTAAAGGCTTTGCGATCTTTAGAGCCTGTCCGGAAACCTACGGCGCGCAGCTTAATACGCTCAGCGAGCCCCACTGTCCGGCAGGAAGTTTCCGGATAGGCACTTATGCGACAAAGCCTGCCCGAAACGAACGCATAGGAGCGCCTTCGCCCGAGCCGTGCGGAACTGCTCGCCGCCAGCTCTGTGTCGCGAAGTCGCGCAACGGGGCCGCATGCCCCTCCGTGGTGGCCGGCGCGTGCCTCCAAGTTACGCGCGTCATCCGTGATCGGAGGGGGCACATTCCGTCGCACGCCCGAGTGCCGGGCCGGCACCGGATGCCGTTCGACAGATACCGGCCGGGGCGTCGGGTGGTTATGGATCGCCGGCCCTCCATCAGATCACGGCGCGACGGCCGTCCGGCGGCCTACCATGCGGATCTGGAGAGCCGTCCCGTTCCCACCCTTTCCGCCAATCTCGACACCAGCTCCCCGATCCCCTTCCCGGTGGCCGCGGAGATCGGTATAACCTCCAGCCTCGGCAGGCGCCTGGCCAGCCGCCTCGCAGCCCTTTCGCCTCCCGGCAGATCTATCTTGTTGGCGGCGACTATACGTCCGCGAGAGGCAAGCTCCGGGCTGTAGCGCTCGACCTCCCTTTCGACGATCCGGAAATTCTCCGCCGGATCGCTTCCGTCCGGGGGGCATATGTCCACCACATGCAGGAGAAATGCAGTGCGCTCTATGTGGCGCAGAAACTCATCGCCCAGCCCGGCCCCTTCGTGCGCCCCCTCTATTATGCCAGGCAGGTCGGCCACGATCAGCCGGCGGAAGTCGCCGATCTCGACGATGCCGAGCTGGGGGCAGAGGGTGGTGAATGGGAATGGAGCGATCCTGGGCCTGGCGGCGGATATCCGGGCAAGCAGAGTGGATTTTCCAGCGTTCGGCAGCCCAATCAGGCCGACGTCGGCTATCAGTTTCAGCTCCAGCGTCAGCATCCGCTCTTCGCCCTTCTCCCCCCCTTCGAATTCCCTGGGCGTCCTGTGGGAAGGGGTGGCGAAGTGGCGATTTCCGCGCCCGCCTCGTCCGCCGCGCGCCGCTATGAAACGCATCCCCTCCCGCGCCAGGTCGCACAAGACCCCGCCGGTCAGTGCGTCCTTTACGATGGTCCCGACCGGCACTCTGACGACGGCACTTTCGCCGTCCCTGCCCGCGCAATTCTTGCCTTGGCCAGGGGCGCCGCTCCGCGCCTTTATCAGTTTGCGTCGGTACAGATGCAGCAGCGTGTCCGCCTCGCGGGACGCCTCGAATATCACGTCGCCCCCCCTGCCGCCATCGCCGCCGGCAGGCCCCCCCCACGGGCGGAACTTCTCCCTCAGGAACGCGACACACCCGTCGCCGCCGTCTCCCGCCTTCACTCTTATCGTTACGCAATCTACGAACATCCGCTCCTCCAGGCTGTCGGTCGCGTTGCGCCGGTTTCCGGTGCGCCTCCGGTACCTCTGCGCTTTTCGATCCGGCCGTCCGCGCGCCGCCGGCGTCGGATCCGGGATCCGCCGCGGGACTCCGGTGGTCGTGGCGGATCGGAACCGGGCGGGAGGAAGGGCTCCGCCTCATCTGCGCAATTCGAAGACGTGTCTGCCCGCCGGCAGGGTCAGCCTTATGACGTTTCCATCGGCCTGGGCGGCGAGCGTCCTGCCGTCCAGCGTGGCCTTCGCGTGTCCGGCGAATCCCGGCATGGCTGATATCTCTACCGTGCGCGCCGCCCCGTCATACTCGCCCGATACGGCGCCTTCCTCGGTAATCCGGACCGCGATCTCCGGCGCGTCCGTGCGGATGTGGAAATCCGGCCAGCCGGCCGCCGTACCGTCCAGCAGGATTATTTCCCTTCGGCCGCCGATCTTGCGCAGCAGGGCGAACCGGCCCTCGACGACGGCATCGGCATCGGACTTCGATATCGTCTCCTCCGAGAAGACCAGTACGTCCTCGAACCGGCCGCCCGTCAGTTTCCACCCGCCCTCGAGCGTCGCCGTCTTCGCGGGTTCGGCGCCCGGGGGGAGCCATTGAAGAACGACCACATAGGGCGAGCGCGGGGGGCCACCGAGCGTCAGGCGCCTGACCGCCGGCATGTTGCCGGCGCCGTATCCGCCGGCAACGGCCGGGATGGCGACCGGCCCGGACTCCCTCGCCTCGAAGACCGACGGCGCGAGCACGATGGCGGCCAGATCGAGGCCCAGGCGCCCGCGGAAGCGGAACATATTGCCCGCGCGGGCAACCGAGTCGGCAAGCACCGGCAGGTGCCAGCGCATCGGCGCCGCCGCGCGGCAGCGGTCGGCGACCAGGAGGTAATCGTCGCCCGCAAGTAGCAGCGATCTGACGAGTATGGCTCGTTCTCCTGGGGGCAGCGCCTCCCAGCCCTCCGGGACTTCGCGCGCCTCTTCATAAATGTCCCCGGGCGACTCAGCGGGGGCGGCCGCCTGGACGAACGCCGCCGCGTCGCAACGGAAGAAGGACGTCAGGGAACCGCCGGCGAACGCTCCCTTGCCGACCCGCTCGATCGTCGCGTGGTCCGACGCCTCGCCTCCGGCGCCGAGGTCCGGCACGACAGGCCGGGCGCCGGCATACAGGCTGAAGGAAAACATGTCCCTGTGTCCGGAGGATGCGGTGCCCGGCGGGCCGCAGCGGAACGTGACGCACGCCTCGGAGGCCGAGTCAACGTTCCGGCGCATTATAACCCCGAGGCCCGGCAGGACGACATTCCCCGGCGCGGGAGGTGCGGCCCTGCCCCCGGCCGCCTCCGGGCGCCCCGCCAGCAGGATCGCCGCGCGCGGCCGCTCCATGCCCCTGAAAAACCCGCCAGCCTCCCATGCGGAGAAGAGGGCGTCGGCGGCCTTAGGATCGTACCTCTGCAATGCGAGGGCTAGGAAGGCGCAAGATGCCGGCGGGGGCACGCCGACAGTCCCGCCGCCCTGGCACAGGATTTTTCTGATTCTGGGAAGAGACTCGCAGGCCGCTCCCCCGCCGAAGCCGCGCGCGAGGACCGCCGGGTCAGACGGCTCCGGCCCGCCGACCGCGACGGACGGAAGGGCGAGAAAATCGCGCACGCGCGAATCCGCGAGCGGATCGGCGAAACCTTCCAGCATATGGACCAGCCACGCCAGGGATTCCGCCCTCCAGGGAACGGCCCATAATCCCTCGTCCCAGTTTCCCTTCGGGACCTGGTGCCGTGCGAAGAGCGTCCGCAGCCCCTCCGCCGCATGGTCCATCCATTCCCTGCAGCGGGGATGGCCCGGAAACGTCCGCGCCGCGGCCGCCAGCAGGAACAGGCGGTCCATTTCCATCCCGACATCGCCGCAGCCATATGCGTAATCCAGGAAAGACCGCGAAAAGGCCAGCTCCGACAGGAACGCGATGCATCTCCGGAAGGCGGCCTCCTCGTTCGCGTCCAGGGCGCCGGCGGCGGAGAGGATGTCATAGGCGCATGCCGACCAAGCCACCCACCTGAAATGCCAGGGGCCGAAAGCCTGCGGATCGGCGCCGCGGCCCGTTCGGGCGGAGCGGACTAGGGCCTGGAGGCGGTCGAGGATATCGCGTTTGGCCGCGAAGGCCGTCGCGGGGGCGCCGTCGAGCATGAAGGCGAGCGCCCTGTCCAGGGCGTCGCGCGGATCCCTTGAGGCGGCCGCCGCCCGCAGCTCGTCGGCATCGGGCCTGAACCGCGGCGTTTCCAGCGACGCCCGGATCGCCCCCCACCGGTCGCGGCGCACCGCCGCTACCGGGCGCCTGATGCCGGGCGGGTCTCCGAATTCCAGGATCATATCCTTGTACCTGTCCAGACTGCCCTCGGAATGTCTGGCCCGCGCGATTGAGACCGGACTCCCCCCCGGCCTGTAGCGACCTCCGCCTTGCAGCGGAGAACAGTCGCGCTTGTCCGCCACCGCAATGCCGTAAGAGCGCGATCCGCGGAAGAAGGGCGCCACGAACCGGACCGGCGTCCCGGGCCCGGCGCTTTTCATCTCTATCCTGCCGTACCTGCTCCCGCGCGGGAAGCCGGCGCCCCAGGCCGGGGATCCCGGCGCAGGGACCTTCCGCTCGCCGGCCTCCGCTGCGGCTCTTTCGTCGGCCCACCTCCCGGCATCGCCCAGAAACAGGGCGAGCATGTCGCGCCCGCCCTTCGAGTCGTAGACGCCCATCCACAGGCACGATTCGCCGCCCGGATCCGCTCGATGTCGGATTTCAGCCAGCGGCAGATCTCCGCGGAACGCTATCGCCTCGTCCCTCGTCTCCCACCACAGGGACCGCACGAACCTGTCGGCGCGGATGCCCTCGCCCGACAGCACGAACGCGCCCTCGCCGTCGAAATCCGATTTCTCCTCTACGGTCGCGCAGGGCTCGCCCTCCGCCGCAGCGATCTCGTACCGTATCTCCCCTCCTCCAGCCATCTGGTATGTGACGGCATACCGGATACGGAGAGGCCCGGACTCAATCCCGGCGACCGATATCCTCTTCACCGCTGCTTTCCCCTCCATGGCGCCCCTTCCGGCCCACATGATGTCAAGACCCCCGACGGCCACTATGGGGGCCGGGACCTCCGGCAGAGGCGCGCCATCGCCGGGGTACTCGAAGTCCCCCTTCGGCAGGGCGAGCCGGAAGGCGCCGGTATCCAGCACCAAGACCTCCGGCGGGTTACCTTTCTCCCATCGCCGCGTTCTGGCATGGAGCGGGGAGAGTATCGTCGGGGATTCGTACCCGCCTGTGTCGAAGAAGCAACGATAGACGCGCGTTTCCCCCGCCTTGAGTTCGGCGAAGAACGCCACCCTGAAACCCTTCTCGTCCGCGCCCGAGATCTGGAAAGGAAGCTCTTTCCCATCCCGGTCCACGACGCGTATCGAGGCGGGGGAGTAAGGCTCGGCGGTCCGGACGTGGAAGGTGACCAGCTCGCGCGGCCAGTCCGCGCCGGTCGTTTCCCGGATGGCGAGGAAGGCGCATTTCGATCTGTCCCTGCCGTCGGAAAAATCCGGCGCCTCCAG
>JAOACM010000182.1 GCA_026417845.1 Planctomycetota bacterium
CCTGGGCAGGGAGGTAGGTCTCATCCACCTTGACCGCCTGCTTGAGCATTTCGATGGCCGTCTTGGCTTCCTTCTTGTGCGTCCACAGCACGGAAGCCTTCCTCGTGTAGCCTTCTGGACGATCCTTGGCGACAGTTATGACGTTCTCGTACTCGTCGAGCGCCTTATCGGGCCTTTTCATCTCCACAAGCTCTATGTCTCCAAGCTCCAGGTGGAACTCCATGTCGTTCGGGCGGAGCAGCACGGCTTGGATCAGATCCTCTATAGCCTCCTCGTAACGCTTCATCATCCTGTATATCTTGGCTCTGTTAAAAAGGGCTTCGGGCAGCTTCGGGTTCAACCTCAGCGCCGCGCTGCATTCCTTCAGCCCTTCCCGGGGTTCCCCACAGAGGGCAATCGCAAGTCCCAAGTCGGCTCGCACGTACGGGTTGCTCGGCTGGAGACGAAGCGCCGCCTCGGCGACGTCCCTGGCCAGGTCCGGCTTGTCGAGCCGGATATAGGTCCTGGCGAGCAGCAGAAGCAATTCGGGGTTGTCAGGGTCGCGGCTGAGTGCCGACTCGAGCGCCTTTCTGGCTTCGGCATATCTGCGCAGATGCACGTAGGACTTCCCGAGATAGCCCTGTATCTTCGCCTCGCTCATGGGCGGCAGGCCTTCTTCGATGGCCGCCTCGAAGGCCTGGGCGGCCAGGGCGTGGTCGTTTTCCTTCTCGATCCGCTTTATCCCGAGCTCTACCTGGCGCAATGCCAGGTCGGAATGTACGGCCTCCTTTATCCGCCTAAATTCATCCACCGCGATCCACGGCTGCCCGCCGGAGACCTGGACGATACGCCCGTAGACCATAAGAGGCGCGTACTTCGGGATCCGGTCAAGTTCCGCCGCAAGTTCGGTATTCTTGCGCTCCATGTAGAGGAACGGGAAAACGTCGGCCCGATCGGCCTTGGTCCAGAGCTGAGCTCCATAAGACCACCCGCAGAAATTCACATGCGTATCTGCCGAGAAGGGAGAGAAGTAAGGCTGATAGAAGCTTCCCTTTCCCGCGAAATAGATCGGGAACTGAACTTTCCGGTCCTGATAAAACCGCGGCCGCTGCCTGAGCAGGGCCAGATCTACCTTGTCGTAGCCCTCCGGAAGAGGCTTCCCACGGCGGAATTCCTCGACGAAAAATCTCTTCCAGGCGCGCCCCATCTCGCCGCAGTTGAAACAGCTCCACGTCTTATACTCGACCTTAGATTCCTGTGCCGTCTCACGGCTACCGGCGACGCCGGCCTCGGCATAAGCTCCGATGCCGGCCAGCCCGGCTAACGTAGCGGCAGCAAACAACCCCATTGTGCCCTTCATGTGAAGCTCCTTAACTATGCGTCCCCGTCCCATTGCGAGCCTCCCCCTCCCGGCGTCTCCAAATATCCGCAATCCGGAGGACGCCCCAAGTCGTTCTCCGCCCGCTCCCCGAGCGCTGTTTTCTTCTTCATCCGGCTGATCCAGCACCAAGTTATACCATTCTGCGCTTCCGTTTGCAACATCCGAATCGCGATGTTTTCCCCAAGGCGGAGACAGGGGGATGGCCTCCAAGCGACGGCTCTGCTGCATGAAGAGCACAACATGTTATATTACAAAGGGTTGAGAGGACGCCCCTGCCCATACTTTTTGTGCATAATGCCTGGTATCGTTTGGACTTGCGGCGCGAAATTATACAACAAAGCTCAATATGAGGTGCTATGTGTAACGGCATATCTCCGCAGTTGACCGGGACGGTTCGGAAAGCCGTTTGTCCGCGCGCCGTCGGGGAGTAGAATCCCGCAGGCTGGTTGTCATGGAGGCGCGCCGCGTGAGGGTGCTCGGCAAGATGATGGAAATCGCCGGCATGCTGCTGGCAATGGCTGCCGCAGCTGTCGGGTTCGGGCTGACCCCCGACGGGCGTCCGTCGCTTGCTGGCGAAAGCGTCATCGGTCTGGTGGCCCTCGTGCTTTTTGCCGCTGGCGCATGGGTCGCTTCGCGAGATTCCGAATGAGCGATCATAAGCCAACCGATTGCCCCCCTGCGGGCGGGGGGGGCGCATCGCCGAGACGCCCCGTCCCTGACCTTGGGCGCTTTTTCGGAGTGGCGGAAAACCCATTCCGGCACGGGCCAGGCTGGCGCGGGGCAGTCCTCCTGGCGGTGTACACGATTCTCCTCGGATCCCTGGCACAGATGGGATTCAAGTTGTACGCCGTTTCTTCTCTCCAGAATGCGGAAGCTGCTCTGGCTTTCGAGAGGTGGCTTATGCCGATTGGGCTGGGAATCGCGATCCTGGCCGGAGTGGCTTTCGGCATAGCCGCCCGTACCGGCGTACCGGCAAACTCCCCGCATCCTGGCACGCCCGCTGCTTCCTCAGAGGCGCGCGTTCCTTCTCCGGGGGCCCCTGCGGAGGCCCTTGGTACAGGCGACGGCGAGCCTCCCCGCAACATCCTCGTCCCGGCAGTCAGCCGGATCTCAGCCGCGGTGGCCCAGTCCGGTCATTTCTTTGCATCAATGGAGACCGGCGTCGTCCTGATGGCGACGCTGGCCGTATCGGCTGCCGCGGGGACCATCATAGTCCAGCACGACCCGCCGGTCTTCGTCCGCTTGGATCAGGAGGCGGTCCAGCCCTGGGAGGTGGATGCCGGAATCGGGATCGCCTTCGTATCAGCAGAGTCGGCCGGAGAGACGCGCCGTATCATGCTTGACGGGAAACCTGCAGCCTCGGAGGCCGAGCTGGATCTTGGCATCCCGGTAGCGTGGTCTCACGCCTTCGGATGGAAGCGTCTGAGGCTGGTGGAGGAAAACGCCCTGATCCGGACCGCTGACAGGGAGGACCTCGCTCCAGCCCAGCTCAGCAGACTCCCGCGATTCAGGACGCGCGATGGGCATGTCGTGGTCGCGGTTTCGCGCGGATATTCCGTTCCTGAAGGGAGGGCCGGGAATACCCTCCGCGTCGGCGATGGGCGCGAGGTGTCGCTGGACGGAGGACGCGCACCGAGCGGAGAAATCGGGGCCGGGACGCCGGTCCGCAGGGTCCCGATAAACGAATACCTCTACGGCAGGATCGGACGCCGCATTATCAGAATGCTTTTCCTTGACGATATTTACCATGCGTGGTGGTTCTACGCGACGATCGGGTTTCTGTGCGTTTCGATTACGGCCGCGACGTTCCGGCGGTGGCCGCTTTCGCCTGCCCGCGATGCCGGTCTTGTCCTGTCGCACACTGGAGCAGTTCTCGTTGCGGTAGGTTCGGCGCTATGGCTCTGGGGCGGCATGAAAGGATGCGTCAGGCTCTACGAGGACGGGCCGGCGGCCCGGGGTGCAGCCGGATCAGCGGCGGAATCCGTTCCTGTATCGGCTGCCGGGCCCGCCGTCGCGGAACCGCCAGGGAAGGAAGCCGCAGGTGCCGGATCCGGAGGGGAAGCCCCTGCCGCAGCAGGAACGGCAGGGAGAGCCGGCAGGGGCAGCGCGGGAGACGATTGGGGAGGCGCAGAAAAGGTATCTCCCGCGCCGAGGCGGGAGATCGAATACAGGGACAGACTGGTGCGGAACCGCTCCGAGTATCCGGGTTTCCGCATCCGGTGTCTTAACATCGCGGCCGAAGAGCACGAGGAGGAGTACTGCCTGTGGGTCTTGTGGCCCGGCGGGAGAGAGTACGTGCGCGTGGAGGGCCTGCGGCCGGAGACAATTGTTGAGGGGGCCGCGGCGAGGGTGGTGGATCCGGATGCCGGAGCCGAAGTCGAGCTGCGCGTGGAGGAAATCATCCCTTGTGCAGTGCGGGAGGTCGGACACGCAGCCTCCGACGAACCGGGTGGGATCGCGTGCCTGGTTCTGAAGGCATCGCGTGAGGCTCCGGGACCCTGGGGCCGCCAGCGGGAGATCGTTCTCCCATGGCTGTGGGAAGTAAATCTGGCGGCTCCGGTCCGCATGTCGCTCAGATATCGCCGGCCGGAATCCGCGCTGGAATACAGGCGACTGATCGAAGGCGACGAACCGGAAGAGGAGCTTATCGTCCGGTCGCCAGAGGGCTACAGATCGTTCCGGCTGCCGGGGCCGGCGGGAGACGCCAGGTTCACGCTCCGGCTGAAGCCCGGGCTGGACGTCGAGGTCGAGAGGCGGAAGGAACCTTCGCTTGGGATTGGAGAGACTGGAGGGGGAAGGGAACATCAGGCGGACAGGGCCTTCCTGCTGGTGAAAGTGATTGGAGGGGCCAGGAGCGCAGCGGGCGATGATATCGTGACGCAGCTTACGCGCGGCGTCGTGCGCCAGGCGGCATCGCCAGAGCTTAAGGGATGGGTATTCGCCTGGCATTCCGACTCGAAGGCATACCCGCGCGCCCTGATCGTCGAGCCGCCGCCAGGGAGGGATCTGCCCAGGAAAATACTCGTCCTGCATGACGGCGGCAAACCGTCAGGTCCGGCCCTTGACATGCCTGACGGGGTGCCGCTCTCCCTGCAATCCATAGGGCTGAGTCTGACCGCGACAGGAATAAAGCCGTCCATAAAGCCTGCCGTCCGTTACCTGCCCGGTTTCGATCCGAAAGCGCCGCCGGTGCTGAGGATATCGCTCGTATCGCTGGCAGGGGACGGAAGGGAGGTGCGGGCCGAAGGATACGTCCTGCGGAGCCGCGACGCGGCCGGGGCGTTCCGTCCGGAATCTGAGCTGTTGCCGGGAGTGGCGTATATGCCGATAAGAAAGCCCCACCGCGAGTTCCGGACGGAGATAGCGATCGAAGACGATGCCGGGCGCGTTCTGGCCGGACCGATGGCCATACGGGTCAACGAACCGGCGGGCTTCGCGGGTTTCGGCATATATCAGCAGGACATGGGGATCGAACCGGACCTGGGAAGCGGAACTGGCGGGCGGCGATACAGCGTCCTCCGCATGGTCCGGGATCCCGGCAGGTACTTTACCTGCGTCGGGATACTGGCCATAGCGGTCGGGACGGCGCATGCGTTCTACCTGAGGCCGCTGCTGGCGACACGAAGGAGGGCCGGCGGGAGGAATGGGGAGGGAGCTGCGTCCGCCGCACCAGACCGCGGCGGTGGCGAAACGGAGACACATATCTCTGACGGCGCCGGTGGAAGGAACGTGGATAGCGTGGCGGCACCTGAAAGTAAGACGTGAGGCGGTATGTTCGCACTGGAAAATCTGTTTCCGGGACCGTACTTCGCGGCGCTGTGGTTCTATGTCGCGTCTGCCGCGGCGTTTTTCGTATACCTGCCGATCCACATCCGGGAGGCATCAAGGCTGGCGGATGGGTCGGGTCTGACGACCGGGGAATGCATGGGCAAGGAAGGGCCGGCGGCGCGGGCGGCCAGCTCGGTGGGCAGGTTATCGGCTGCCTGCGGTATCGCGTGCAATGCGTGGGTCTTCGCCGCGGCCTGGTCGTATTTCGGCCGTCCCCCGCTCCAGACGATAAACGAAACTCTGGTCTATTGCGCGGGCGCTTGCGCCCTCCTGTTCCTGCTCATGGACGCCGCGTACCGCATAAGGCTCCTTGGCGGTCCGGTCATGCTGGCTCCCGCCGGGATGCTAGTCTGGAACCTGGCCGCGCCATCCGCGGCTGCACGGGAGATACCGCCGGCGCTCAGAAGCACCTGGTTCGTTCCGCATGTGGCGGTCTATATGGCCGCCTACGGCGCGATGGCGATAACCTTTGCGATGGCCGTGGCAGCGCTGGCGGCGCATTACCTGGCGCGCAGAGATCTGTGGGCCGGCGTATTCCGACGGTGGAGCGACCGGGCAGCGCGCGTTGCCTTCCCGCTCCTGACCGCCGGCCTCTGCATCGGGGCTGTGTGGGCTAAAAGCGCATGGGGAGATTTCTGGTCGTGGGATCCGAAGGAGAGCTGGTCGCTCGCATCCTGGTTGTTTTACCTCATCTATTTCCACATCCGCGCCGTGCCCGGCTGGGCCGGGACGCGCTCGCAGTGGCTGCTGACGGCCGGCATACTGGTCATCCTTTTTACATACGTCGGCGTATCGAGGCTTCCTTCGGCGGAGTCGTCCCTGCATGTGTTCGAGACATCGCCGGCGGGGCGATGAGGCGCCTTCTTCTGGGGAAACGGGGGGATTGCCTGGCGGGAGTCGCGGCCCGGGGCCGGCGCGATGCCGTGTCGGGCAACAGATATCATCCGGCCGGAGATCATGGCCGCGCCGCAAGGGGGAGGCGGGGTGGCGCAGGCCCGCGACGCCTGGAGTCTGAGCCGCCGATTCGGAACCGCTTCAGGCGCTTTTCCTCAGCGGTCGTGGGGAGCACCGGGAACAGGTCGGTACCTGTTTGCCGCGCTCAGGTTGCGACTGCTGCTTGCAGCGGTGCGCCCGAACGGGACAACAGTGGCTCCATAATGGCGGATACGCTCAGGCGTGGCGCCCACAATATGACCGCGGTGAACAGCTACGGAGCGGGAGGAAAGGAGCCGGTTGTGCTGTTGGCTCGCCGGGATTGCTGCCAGAGAAGATGCGATGGACGGTCGCGGGGAGAACGCACGCAGGCCTGCCTCTGGCGCTCTCTGAAAGACACCTGGGGGAAAATCGCGAGAAACGCTGTCCGGCGGGAGCGTGTTCTCTCTGGAGGGCTGGGGTAAGCCCCCTCGCTGTCTGCGTAAATCTCCCTCCCGTCCAGGGACATCGCAACCGGCTTGGAGAAAAGCGACGGAACCATCCCCGCTTCCCCCCCGGTGCAGGGATCGGGAGGATTCGGGTCCGGAAAGTTCAGAGCGGCGGGAGCATCTTTCCGCCTCCAGCGGAGATTCAGGACGGTATGCGCCGCGGGATCGTTTCGATGGTCGCGTGTCCCGACTACGACCCGGGGAGGGTTCGTGACGCCGTGGAGCGCGCCGTCGAACTGATCGGCGGCTGGGACCGTTTCCTTCCTGCCGCCACCCGGGTGATCGTAAAGCCCAATCTGCTCACCGCCGGTTTCGGGGAAAGGCCGGCAGCGACGCATCCGGCGGTGGTCCGCGCTGTGGTGGAGGCGATCCGGACTACGGGCCGAGGGGCGTTTGTATTCGACAGGCCGGGTTACGGCTCGCTGCGCGGTGTCGCCAGGACGCTCGGCATCGGTGACCTCCTTCTCCCCTTCGAACCGCCGCCGGCCAGGCTCGAATCGAGGCTCGGACATTTCGGCGCCATAGAAAGGGCCGATTTCGACGGCGCGCCGATCGTCAACGTTCCGAAGCTCAAAACGCACGGGATGATGGGCCTCACGCTGGCCGTCAAGAACATGTTCGGGCTTGTCGGGCTGGCCCGCAGGGTCGAGTGGCATCTGAAGGCCGGGACGAGGTACGACCATTTTGCCGGGTTGCTGGTGGAGATCGAGCGCGGGGCGCGACCGGCGCTGAACATCATGGACGCCGTGGTGGGCATGGAGGGAAACGGGCCGGCGTCCGGGACGGCCAGACGCATCGGATGCATCATGGCCTCCGCCGACGCCCTCGCGATGGACGCAACGGCCTGCCGGCTGGTCGGGTGGCCGCCGGAGAGGCTGAAGGTGCTGGAAGCCGCCCGCCGGCTCGGGGTGGAGTTCGACATCGCGCCGGAGACGGAGGGCGGTCGCCCGGAGGATTTCGCCGCGCGGGGTTTCCGGTTCGCCTCCATGCCAGGCGCCGATCCCGCCAGGCCGCTCAGCGTGCCCGGACCAGGACCGGTGCGCGAGCTGGTCAGGCGGTGGTCGCTCGACCGGCCGGCGCTCGATCAGAGGCGGTGCGTCGGCTGCGGCAGGTGCGTCGAAGTCTGCCCGGCGAAGGCGATCTCGATGCGGGGCGGATCGCCGGCATTCGATCTGCGCGCGTGCATCAGATGCTTCTGCTGCCAGGAAATGTGCCCGGAGGGCGCGATCTCCGTAAAGCGCGGGATCTTAGGATTTTTCCGGAGGGACGGAGTCCGGTAATGGCGAGAGCAGCTGTGCCGGGAAAACCGACAGGTCTTTGCCGTAAAGCTATCTCACGTCTCCTGATCTGGAGGCGGCGTGTACTCTGGCGGATTGGCGGAGTCGGCGTACCAAGCCGACCGCCCTGGCCGCGCCGTCTCCGATAGCCCACCGCAGGCGCCCGAGCCACTTCCCTTTGCGCCTGACCCCTGCCAGCTTCCCTATCAGGTCCTCTTCGCGATGCGGACCGTGTTCGCCGGCATGCGAATCCCCGCGTAGAAATACCTTTCGGTCAGGCGGCGATCCTTCCACGCGGGAAACGCGGTGCAATACTATCCGCGAGTCCAGA
>JAOACM010000183.1 GCA_026417845.1 Planctomycetota bacterium
GGCCACGCTCCCGCGTATCCTGTCGGCCACCGCCTCGGCGCCCCGGTCGTCCATTTCCGGCAGGACTATCGCGAATCTGTCCTCCCCGATCCGGAACACGGAGTCGCCCTTCCGGATGTTCTGGCGTATCAGGGCCGCGAGCTCAGTCAGAAGATGCTCGCCCTCTCGGCGTCCGTTAAGGAGGTTGAAATAGCCGAAGTGGTCAACGTCGAGTATCACGATGGAGAAACGCTGCCTGGCGCGGGCGAAACGCCCTATGATGCAGCAGATGGTCCGTTTCAGTGAATTGCTACAGGGAAAACCGGTCAGCGGATCTGCAGGGTCCGGATCGTCGGCAGGCGTGGCCAAGAACCTTCCGGATCTGGTCTTGGCGGCAAGCGCCTGTTCGGCACGAGCCGCCAGCGCTGCCTGGATCCGGGAGTTCAGGGCGTCAATATCCACCGGTTTGGAGATGTAATCGAAAGCCTGGGCGTCGCGGAGCGCTTCGATCGCGGTATCCAGCGTCCCGTAGGCGGTCAGGATAATTACCTGCACATCGGGGCATAACCGCTTGACCTCTTTGAGCAGAGCGATGCCATCCATTCCGGGCATGCAGAGGTCCGTAAGCACTATATCGAACGGCTCCCGTTCGATCGCCGCCAGAGCTTCCCTGCCGCAATCCACGGCCGTCACCCGATTGCCTGAAGCCTTCAGGCGGAACTCCAAGACCCTTCGTACGCCCGGATCGTCCTCCACAATCAATATCTTCGCTCCGTTCATCTTGATCCCCTCCGCAAAATGCGGCTCCCCCTCTAACCATCGTTCGAGCCGGCGCGTCCGCCCGTACCTCCCTGCGAGAAAAGCGCCTCATCCTCCCCTGCCGCGTCCCCCTCCGCCTTTGCATGATCGGAGGCGCCCGCCGGAACCGGCGCGGCGCCGATGCTCTCCCCGTTCGCCCTTTCATATTCAAATATGTTCTCGACTATCCTGATGAGCCTCTCTGCGGATACCGGCTTCTGCACGACTCCGACTATGCCCTCCCCGAAAGCCAGGCCGCTCTGGAACGCATCTTCCGCATATCCCGTTATCAGCAGTATCGGCGGCAGCCTTCGACAACCCACACGGCCCGGAATGCGTCCGCGCCCAAACTCCTCGGTCCATATCTTGTGCACCTGTGCGCCGGAAAGGCAAGGCATGTATACGTCAAGCGTTATCAGATCGAAGTCGTTGCATAACAGAAGATTCGTCGCCTCCTCGCAATCTGCCGCTCCTACCGGAAAGTAACCGCATACGGAAAAGATATGACAAAAGAGCGTCCGCACCTGTGCATCATCATCCACGACCAGTATGCGCTTCCGCTCTTCTGGTCCCTTTGAATACACGGCGCGTTCCCCCTTCTTTCCTTACGCTTCATTCCTTTTTCAGAAGCACTTACCGTGCCACAGCCGGCGACAATCCAGATGCGATTGGATCGCCTTTGTGAACCAATACGTTATGACATTACCCTGCGATCCGTGGGCGAGGCGGCGGAGTGTCCGTTGTCCGGATTTTTCTGAAGTTATCGCACACTGTCTGTCCGGCAATTCCAGCAAGAACATAAAAATCATACCCCGATGGCTGAAGAATTCCGTAGAGCGCCCGGAGTTTGCACGGAGCTCTGCCGCGTCACGTGCCAGGGCGATTGGGGAACGGCGGACCCCATGCCCGTAACCTGCCCCCTAGTACCCCAAAAAAACCGGACAGGAGCAGAAGGCGGGAAATGCCGGCCTGTCGGCGGGGGCGACAGGAGGCGTGGAGATGAAGAATGGCAAGCGGGTTCACGGGGCCGCGTTCAAGGGGCGGGTCGCGCTGGAGGCGGCGAAGGGGCAGAAGACGATGGCGGAGCCGGCCTCGGAGTATGATGCCCATCCGGTTCGGACACCAGGTGGAAGAAGCAGCTTCCTGAAGGGGTCATGGACTTCTCGGCCCGGCCAGCCTCTCCACCTCCAGGTTCAGTATCTCCTGGGCAATGAGAATCCCTGCCTGGGCGGTGTGTTGCTTGACGATAGCTCGGATATCGAGCATGAGCAGAGCGTCCGGCAGGGGCATCTGCACAATGGGCGTGCCGTCCTCCGATTTGCAGACCCAGCCTGGCGGCAGGCCGGTCAGACCAATTTAGCCTGTTTCCTTTGTTGAAAATGCCCATTCGTCAGCGTACTCTTTTGACATGGCGGCGGCCTCCTTTCGCTGATTCCCATGGCCCTAAGCCCCTATGAGTCTCAGCTCCGCCGCCCCGAATTTCAACGGAAGACGGGACAAGGCCCCTGCGCCGGCAGGGGTGATCTAAACGCCGTATAGCCCGTGAGTCAGGTGTTGACCGGGAGACCGTTGCCCGCCATATGCCGGCTGGGCAGCCTGCGGCAGGAGGCGGCGCGGCGGGGCTGGGGATCATGGCTGGCGGGTTTTCAAGCCCGGCCACCGAAGTAACTTGCAGTGGCCGGTTTCAAGTGACCCGTGACAGGCGCGGGATCGCAACAAGGTACCGCGCGGATGAAATTGAGAAAAAGATGCTCTATGCTAATATGCCCTGCCATGGAACATTTCGCCGACAGACTCATGGCTGCGATCGAGGCCAGAGGGAATCCCGTCTGCGTCGGGCTGGATCCGCGCACCGACTGGCTGCCGAAGACCGTTCTGGCGACGGCGGGAGGACCTGGCGGAGGCGACGGGGGAACGGAGGCGGATATCCGCGGTCCCGCCGCGGCCATACTGGCATTCAACCGCGCGATAATAGATGCGGTGGCTCCGATAGTGCCGGTCGTCAAGGTGCAGAACGCCTTTTACGAAGAACACGGGGTGGAGGGCACTAGGGCTTATGCCCGGACGATCGCTTATGCCAGGAGCAGAGGGCTGATAGTCATCGCCGACGTCAAGCGGGGCGACATAGGCACGACGGCGGAATCCTACGCGAGGGCGCATATCGCGCCGGCGGACGGCACGGCGGCCGGCGGCGGCGATCCGGGAAGCTTCGGCGCCGATGCCGTGACGGTCAATCCGTACCTCGGCCGCGACTCGATCCTGCCGTTCGTTGAAGTGGCCGCGAAGAGAGGCGGCGGCGTGTTCTGTCTCGTGAAGACCAGCAATCCGTCGTCCGCGGACCTGCAGGACCTTGAAATCGAAGGGTGGCCGGCGTTTCTCAGGGTCGCCGATCTGCTGGCAGGGATGGGCAGGCCGTACCGCGGCCGGTGCGGTTTTTCGCTCCTGGGAGCCGTGGTCGGCGCCACCTACCCGAAACAGGCCCGGATGCTGCGGGAGCGGCTTCCCGACGCGATATTTCTGGTCCCAGGCTACGGCGCGCAGGGCGCCACGGCATCGGATGCCGCCGCATGTTTTCTGCCGGGCGGCAGAGGCGCGATCGTCAACTCCTCGCGCGGGATACTGTTCGCGTATAAGCGCGAGCCGTACGCGTCGCGGTTCGGCGAGCCGCGGTTCGCGGAGGCGGCTGCCGCGGCAGCCAAGGACATGGCCGACGAGCTTCGCCGCGCCACCGGCATATGACCCGGTACGATGGCGCCCGACCTGAAAGTGGCGATCTCCAGCCCTGTCCATGCGCCGGGCGCGGAGTACTTGGACCTCCGGCATCCCGCCGGTATCCATCAGTGTGGGATTATGGAGTGCGGAGATGCGGAGCTTCATCTGCGCTGGAGCGGCGGCCCGGCACCCCACAAAAAGCAGATAAGGCATGGTTCCGGCAATCCAAGAGAATGAAACCCGGCTCCTGCCGTCGCTTGGCGTTTTTACGTTTCGTTTGAATGCGCAGTCCGGGGCTTTGTTGCATAAAGGCCGTAAGGCCTTGATGTGCAATAGGTTGCGGCATTGTGCTCCAGCGGAGCATCTGTACGCAACCTATTGTTATACATTGAGTTACGAGTTTAATTGCGTAACGAAGCCGCAGTCCGGCGTGAAATGGTGTACACCATAAGAGAAGGGATCGCGCGCGGTTGGATGCTGATGCCGCTTCGATCCGTCCTGCGACAGGCGGGGCGGATCCGCACGTCCGTTTCCGGAGAGATCGGGCTTCGACAGGGAGGATTGAATATGCGCCGGCTTTCGGCATGCGTCCTGGTGTCGCTGGCGGCGGTCGCGACCGTCTGCGGGGGCGAATCGTTGCCTCTGAGCTGGAACCTGGCGGAGATCAAGGACCTTCAGGACTGGGGTGAGCCGGCCCGGGATGGGGATCGCACATACCGGCCGGCCGAGGCGGGAAAGGCAGCGGTCGTGCGCCTGCCGAACTGGTGGGGCGGCACGCCGCGGCCGCCGAGGGGGAAG
Source organism: Planctomycetota bacterium (assembly GCA_026417845.1). GTDB lineage: Bacteria > Planctomycetota > SZUA-567 > H5-PLA8 > CALKMO01 > CALKMO01. The sequence continues at coordinate 4,288 of JAOACM010000183.1, forward strand.
GCGTACGTATTCGAGGTGACCTATCGGGACGACGCGGACGCGCCGGTGGTTGCCGAGGCTCACGCCGGCGTGGCGAGCTATTTCGGTCGGAGCGAGCTGCACCGGTTCGGCGGAGAAAAGGACGGCAAATGGAAGACGGCGTATGTACCGGCGAGCTGGGATCTGCTGATGCTGCCCCCCGGCTCGCGCAACTGCGAGATCGCCTTCAGGTCGCCGGTCAGCCTGCCGGTTGAGAAGATAGTCGTGCGGGAGGCGCGGCTGCCGGAGGACGCCGACCGGTACGACGCCGAATCGCGGGCCTGGATCGCTAAGATACAGGCCGGGAAGGCGGCCGGCGCGAAGTTCCGGAACGCCGACGAAACCCCCGAAATCCCCGATTCGTGGGCCGGCAAGCCGATGGTCCCATATGCCAGAGCATACTACGACTGGATATATCCCAACAGCGCGCCCAGGAAGGGCGAGGCAGGCGCGCCGGTCCATGTGCTGATGGCGCGCAACGAGATCGAGCCGGGGGCCTTCGGCGTCTACGCGCGGGAGGATATCGAGGGCGTCGAGTACTCGATATCGGAGCTGAAAGGACCGACGGGGAAGCTCGAGTGCGAAATACGCTGCTACGCCGCGGAATATGCCCTCGAGCCGGGGAAGGACGCTCCCGTCTGGTCGCCCCAGCGGCTCTGGCGCGCCTTTCCCGTCTCCATAAAGAAAGGACGATCGGCGTGGTTCTATTTCACGGTCAGGACGCTGGGAGATAAGAGCCTGCCGGGAAAGTACGAGGGGACGATCTCGATCAGGGCCGGCGCGAAGACGGCCGGGCTGCCGCTGAAGGTCGAAGTCCTGCCGATAAAGCTGCTGACCATGGACGAGGCCGGGCTGGGCATGGGCGGATGCGTAACGGGGCTGGCGACCGAGCAGGAACTGGAGACGATGCGGGAGAACAACCACAACATCGTCAACCTGTGGTTCGCCGGCGCACAGCCGGGCATGAAGAGGGAAGGCGACAGGCTGGTCCTCGATTTCTACTACTTCGACGACTGGATGAAACGCGCCAGGGACCACGGCGTAGGCAGGATAGTCTGGTTCCTCGGCGGCAATCCCAACGGCTACCCGGAGACGCTTTCCATCGAGCGCGACCTCTACTCCGTCTGGGGACTGGGATCGAAGGAGGAATTCTTCAGGAAGATGGGAACCGCGGAGCAGCGTGGGAAGATCCTCGAGGAGGTAAAGACGCCTTACAGACTGTGGCTGCAGGCCATGGTGGCGCACGCGAAGGAGGCGGGCTGGCCGGAGCTGATCTTCACGCCGTTCGACGAGCCGGCCAAGTGGGCGTACCCGGAGCCGAGGGCCGAGAAGAACAGGAAGTTCGCCATCGGGTGTGGGCCATGGATCCGTGACCACTTCAAGGCCGCCTGCGCGCTGATCCACGAGGCGGTGCCGGGTACGAAGGTTTACATTTCGATGCACAGGAACTTCTACCGCGAGGTCCACGGGACGAAGGGCAGGGTCGGCGAGATATTCATACCCGACGTTGACATCGTCTGCACGAACGCGATAGACGAGGATCACGAGCTCGGAGACAAAGTGCGGCGCGCCGGGAAGGAATTCTGGCAGTACGGCGGCGGCGCCAGCAGGCGGTACGGATACGGCTTCTACTTCGCCGCGTGGGACTCCCGCGGCTCCCTCTGCTGGGCCTACAACTGGGGCAAGCGGTTCGACATCACCGAAGGGAGCAACTGGCTGTACGCCTGGTACTCGCCCTTCGGTACCATACAGACTCCAATCTACCACGAACTGAGGGAAGGGTGGGATGACAGGAGGTATCTGGAGACGGCAAAGGCCGCTGCGAAGGCCGCCGGAGCAGACATAACTCCGCTGATAAAACAGATACGCGAGGAGACGCTGGCCGACCGCGGCAAGGGCGGGCGCGACCTGGTCAACGACTTCTGGGAGGAAGGGCGGACGGCGTCGAAGATGGACGCCTGGCGCGGAATGCTGGCGAAGAAGATCATGGAGCTGGCGAAGCGCTGAACCTTCCCGCGCAGAGGCGGTTGCGGTGTTTCCGCGCGGGAGAGAGATCTGGGCGGGCGGCCGGGGAGCTTACACCAACCATCCAGAGTGAACACGTTCCCCGCCGGATAGCGCCTTTCGCGATTTTTACCCCGGGCGTTTTTCAGAGATCGAGGGGAGCTGGCCTGCGCGTACATCTCCGCGCCCCGCTTCGTCGCGACCTTTCTGACAACCGTTTCTGCGGGCCGACAGCGCAACCAGCTTCCCCGCGCAAGCCGTATCCGTATGACAACGTCCGGCCTGCAGCGTCGGACGCGCCTCGATGTGATTGTTTCGGCCGCCTATGCCGGGGACACAGTGGAGGGAACGCATCCATTTGTGGCGCGCTGTTGCAGCCTCAGTTTGCGCGCTCCACCAGTAGAAGACGCTGCCTGAAGAGCAGCAAACGATTATGCCTCGATTGTGTCCGGGCGGGAGATGGAGCTGCAGCGGATCACTCGCGGCAGCACGATTCCCAGCAGAGCGGACCTGCTCCGTGATCGTGTCGCCCGATCCTACCACGCGCCTTTTACCGTCCGCCCCTCGGCGCTGGACCTGTACATCGCCTCGACTATCTCGACGCAGGCCAGCCCAGCATCGGGCGAGCAGCCCCAGAGCGGCTCCGCGCCTGTCCGGACGTATTCGACGAACGCCGCCAGCTCGTGCACGTATCCGAGGTTGTAGAATTCGTCCACTGCCGGCTTCGTCCAGCCGATGGTGTTGTCGGCCTTCTCTACAGCGTACTTGTAGCCGGGGCGGGAATATACCGTTATGGGAGAACCGAAGGTCATGTCCACGGAGATGTTTCCCTCCGAGCCGTATATCTCTATCCTGTCCTGCATCCCTCCGACGGTTATGTAGTTGCCCTCAACGAAGGCATGCGTGCCGTCCTGAAATTTCATGACGCCCAGGGCGAAGTCCTCGCCCGAATTTTGCTTGTGGACGTAGTTGTCCTCGCCGCCGCCGTTGACCTTGCCGATCACCTCCACGACCTTGTTCGCGCCCTTCCTGGAAAGCAGGTGGAGGACCCAGCCGATCGGATGGATAGCCAGATGTATCAGGCAGCCGCCGCCGCAGGTCTTTCTGTCGCGGGCGAAGGGGCTGTGCGTGCCGTTGTGTACCTCCTTGGCCTTCACGTAGAGAATCTTCCCTATCGCGCCTTCCTCTATGATCTCGATCGTGCGACGCAGCGCCGGGGCGTAGACCCAGTCTTCGGCGTACATCAGTTTTACGCCGGCCTTTCGGCAAGCCTCAACGGCCTTCCTCGCATCGGCCGCCGTCGTGGCCAGCGGCTTTTCGCATACGACATGCTTCCCTGCCCTCGCGCATTCCGTTATTATCTCTGCGTGCAGGAAGTTCGGGGCGCAGATCGAGACCAGGTCAATATCGTCGCGCTTCAGCATCTCTCTGTAGTCCGTATGGGTATCCGGGACTTTCCACTTTTCGACGTAGGCCTTCAGCGCGTCCGGGTTGATGTCGGCCACCGCGACGACATCTGCCTTGTCGTTCCGCCTGTAGGAATCTGTGTGGAAATCGGCGGCGAACTTGGCGCCCACGATGCCGATCCTGACCTTGCGGTCCGCCGCCGCGGCCTTACCCGTTTTTTCTTTCTTCGATTTTGCCATCTCCTGTCGCCTCCCTTTTGTTCTTTCCCGCCGGCTTCGTTGCTTCCGGCCGCCTCCGCGCCCCGCGCGTTCCGCGCGCGCATGCCGGCCCATCTTCTCCCGGCCCATCCTCATGCCGGTCCGCTACCGTACCGGCCTTTTTCATCGCCAGCCCATCATGGTCCCCTTACGCCGAAGTCTCCAGCGTGACGTGCATGTCTTCCGCGGAGGCCAGATCCTGGAGCGCCGCGCGGAGTTCGGCTATATCAAGCCGTCCG
>JAOACM010000184.1 GCA_026417845.1 Planctomycetota bacterium
TTCGAGCCCTGAAGGGCTTTCGCGACATGATGCAGAACACAACCTGCATTACGGCAAGGACTTAGAGCCCGCCGGAAACCTCCGGCGATCAGCTTATACGCTCAGCGATCCACACTGCCCGGCGGGAAGTTTTGGGACAGGCTCTTATGGGCGAAGCTTCCGGTCTGGCCGGCATCATGACTGTTAATGCATAGCCCCCCGCGACATTTACACATGGATTTCAGCCTGCCGGTTTTTCAGCGTTGGGCGTACCGATCGGCATCGAAGTTTTCCTGCCCATGCCCGGCCGGGGCTCCGGGTCTTCTTTTTGCCTGGGTGGTTTCAGGAGGGCGATGGCAATGGCGGCGGCGGCCAGGATGGCCAGCAGGCCAGCGATTATCGCCCACTGCGTCCAATCCGCGCGATCCCATCCGACTTTCCGCATCACGGCGCCGACAGGTATCCTGCGGATCCCCGTAAGCGGCCCCACGGAAGCAGGGTGGACCGGCGGCTTGCCGCCGCTCCGTTTGAGGACCTTCCCTTTGCGCGAGGGCACGCCGCCGGACTCCACCAGCGTTATATCCGCCAGCAGTTCCTCTGGCGTCTGTTGGCGGTCTTCCGGCTTCTTGGACAGCATCTTTTCAATCAGGGCCTCGATACCCTCGCTCGCCCCAGGAGCCAGACGACGGACGGGTACCGGCTCCTCCGAGACATGTTTGCTCATCACTATCATGGCGTTGCCCCCCGGGAAGGGGGGCTGGCCGGTCATCATGTGATACATTGAGGCGCCCAGGCTGTAGATGTCGCTGCGCACATCCACGTCCTGAATGCCGCGCGCCTGCTCCGGCGATATGTAGTAGGGAGTGCCGACGGCCACGCCGGTCTGTGTGACCTTGGCGTCGCTTCCTCCGCGCCAGGCCAGACCGAAGTCCGTCAGTTTCGCCATGCCGTCGGCGTCCACCAGAATGTTTGCCGGCTTTATGTCCCTGTGCACCACGCCACGGGTACAGGCGGCGGACAGGGCTGCAGCCATCTGACGCGCGACAGCCAGCGTCTCCCCTTCGGACATCGGTCCCCTCTCCTCAATAATGCTCTCAACGTCCTTACCCTCCACGAATTCCATCGCTATATAGTGGAGGCCTCCGCTGACTCCCACGCCGAAACAACGGACGATGTTGGGATGATCGAGAGACGCCACGGCCCGGGCTTCGCGCCTGAAACGCTCCAGAAACTCTTCGTCGCGCGCAAGGTCGGGTGGCAGAACCTTCAATGCCACGCGCCTCCCTTCCTCCACATGCTCGGCCAGATAGACGGTCCCCATGCCTCCCTGGCCAAGCTTGCCGATAATGCGGTAAGGACCGATGCGCTTCTTATCTTCCCCCTGGAGTTTTGCCTGAATGTCCAACACCTTTCTTATTTGTTCAGCGTTGAGATATCTTTTTGCCAGCATCAGCTCGCCTATCCGGTTGCCGGGTCCTCGAGGTTTTCTGGCCTGCTCCTCAAGACATTCATTGACTTTTTCGGAAGAGACGAACCCTTCGCGAATAGCTATCTGTCCGAAGAGATGTTCAAATTTACGCGCAGTCATACCTGTCTCTATGCACGGTGCAAAGCTGGTTTTCCAGCTCAAAAACGCACTGCACCACGGGAATCGCCATTTACGAGACGCACCTGGTGCATTTCATGCTGCAGTTTTAAGGCAACTATGCGGGCGGAGAGTCGTTCTTTCTGAGCGCCCGTCCAAAAACTCTGGGCGATGTGCTCAGGGATTGATGCTGCCTTCCCTTCTGTCCGGAGTTTTCTGGACTGGCTCTTGGTGGACTCGCAGTTTTTCCACAGTGGGCCGCGATGAATCCTGCGGAAGGCAACCTGGCCGGCTCCCGGTTTCCATCCGGCTCTCTCAGTCAAGCCTGAACTGCCTTCAGGCTACTTGAGATTTCCCGCATCAAACGCTTCAATAGCCTCTATCTCGCCTGGGCGGTTATCCAGCTTTCTCAGCAAAGCCCCGAGATCTGTTCGCAGCGTCTCCGGTTTCTCCGCAGCGTGTTCCGCGCGTGGGCGCATCCCGACTCCCGGAGGAGTAGCGGATGATGACGAGTTCGAGGCATCAGGTTTTTGTGGCGGAGCTTCGATCCCGCTGCCGGCGGCCGGGCCCGGTTGCCCGTTCATTTGTCCGCCGCGATTACGCTGCATCTGAAGCCTGAAGGCATAGTTGCGGGCATCGCGCGCGTGCCGGTTATACTCCGCCGCCTGGTCGTCCCAGCCCCCATATTCCTTGTCATCCGTAAACTGCTTCCGCGCCTCGGCGATCAGGTTCGCGGCTTTCTCCCATGCCAGCGCGGCTTTTTCGTATTGCTCCGGCTCTCTCTCCTCCTCTTTCCTGGCGTCCTGTTCGTTCCATATCTTTTGCGCCTCCGCGGCTGCCTTTACAATATCAACATCCAGCTGCTTGCGGATTTCCACTACCTTCGGTTTTACCGGCCCCTGGATGACTCTCTGATAAAAAACGTAGGCGCCAAGGCCGAGGCAGGCGAGGGCCATCATGCCGCACAAGGTCCATGCGATCATTTTCGGTAGCGATCCCGGCGATCCTTTCCGGCGCGATCCCGTTGCTTCCCGTTTCGTATCCAGCCTTCTGGTACGGGCCGTCGTCCTGGTGCCGGCCGTGGCGGTCCCTGCACTGGCGTTTGCTGTTTTCGCTTCCTTCGGAGATATTGCTCTGCCTGCTTGCGGCTCCTGGCCTGAGACTGCCGGGGGGGCGTTATTGCCTGCCGTCACCCCCTTACCTTCTCCCTTTTCTCCTGCCTTCTCTTTCCCGCCGGCAGTCGCCGATGCGACAGCCGCGGACGGAACTGATTGGGCGGCCATCGTTCCCGCCCCCGAAAATTTAGGGGCGGCCTTTGCCGCCCCGATGCCGCCGGTTTGTTTTTCTGCGCCGGCCGCGGTCCCGCCCGCCGAAAGTTTTCTCCGCTTTCTGCGCGTTTTTTTACCCTTCCGTTCTTCCTCTTCGTCTTCCTCTTCCTCGTCTTCGTCGTCTTCTTCGTCTTCCTCCTCTTCCTCCTCCTCGTCTTCTTCCTCTTCCTCGTCGTCTTCCTCTTCCTCGTCGTCTTCCTCCTCCTCGTCGTCTTCCTCCTCCTCGTCTTCGTCTTCATCCTCCTCCTCGTCGAGATCGTCTATATCCTCGTCGTCAAGATCGTCTATATCCTCATCGTCAAGATCATCGATGTCTTCCTCGTCAAGATCGTCTACATCCTCATCGTCAATATCTTCCTCCTTCTCTTTTTCCTCCTCTTCCTCTTCTTCCTCTTTGGCGCGGCGGCGCCGGCGCGCGAGTTCGTCTTCCTCGAGTTTTTCCATCTCACTCCCGAACGATTTTTCCTCTGGCTTCGGATTCCCGGCAACCGGCATGGTCTGACCTCCTACCGAAATTCGCCTTCCTGACAGAGTGGGGGCACCGCGATGGAAAGCCCGCGGATGTATCCTCTTATTTTCCCCCACACCGCCTCGCACTGCCGAACCCCTTTCGAGGAGGGGAGTTTAGGAAACTCCGCCTTTCGCAGTCAAGAAAAAAAAGCCTGCCGTTTTGCCTGCTCCCACGCCTGGCCGGGGTTCGATTCCGATCCCCCGGCCCGGTAAGGAATATCCATTGGAATACGACCTTACGAGGCGGAAGGAGGCAGGCGCCGATCCGGCGTTCTCCCGCGTGGAGCCGGCCGCGCCTGCCCCGATCGGACCGGCCACGCCCTGACGCCGGGGGTTTGCATCTCTGCCCCTGTCCCTGTACACTGTCCGTGGTGGTTTGGACTGCGGCAGAGAGCCTTTCTTGTGGCTCCCCGCCGGAAGCGGCATGCCGGTTGCGGCGCGGATCTCCCTGGGCACCTCAGGTGTGCGGGGTGCGGCATGCCGCGCGCGGAGAACGCGACGATGGCAAAGCTCATTGTTTATGTCGGCTCTGAAGTCCGGGAACACCGCATGGAAGCAGTTACGACTATCGGACGGCATCCGGATAACACCGTCCAGATACTCGAACCGTTGGCTTCCCGCAGCCACACCCGGATAACCAGGGGGGCGGAAGGGTACGTTCTGGAAGACCTGAAGAGCGCCAATGGGACCGAAGTTAATGGCAGGAAGGTAGAAAAGCACATCCTGAAACATGGGGATACGATAAGGATAGGCAACGTCCGCATCATCTTCGAAGAGGAGGAAGAGCAGAAGGCAGCCGCTGACATAGGGCCCACGCTGGTGGCCAGGCGCGAAGACGTTGGGCTGCCGCACCCGGCGGCCCCGCCACCGCGACCGGAACCGGCGGCGCTTCGCCCCGGCCGTCCGGCCGCGCGGGCACCTGAGCCTGAGCTCTCCATTATGGTCCCCAAACCGGGCATTCCGGCGCCGTCCGACAGGGATCGGGTGTCGCCGCGTGCGCTTTCTACGCCGGTCGAGTCGCCGACGCCGGCTTCCCCCTGCGGGGCCGCCCATCCGCCGGCCGCTCCTGTCTCTCCTGTTCCGCTCCGGGGTGCCGGACCGGGGCCTTCCCGTGCCGGTGCCCCTCCCGGCGGGCGCGCCGAGGTGGAGCTGTCGTTGATGGTGCCAAAACCCCACATGGCGCCGTCTCCGGCGCCCGGAGCGGGAGGAGCACCGTTCTCCGCCGGTGCCATGCCCGCAGAACATCTGGTTGTCCCGGAAGCCAAGCCCGATGCCGTGCCGGCGCAGCCAACCACCCCCGTGCCGGCGGCGGGACATCCGCCGCCGCGCACGCCGCCCCCAGCCCCGCAGCCTGCCGCCCCGCCCCAACCCGTCGCTGCTGTTCGGACGCCGCCGCCCGCGACGCCGGCTCCAAGCCCAGTGATGGCCGCCGGTGCTCCAGCAGGCGATGCGGCCCAGCCAGGGCAGATGATCCCGATAGGACCGCAGGCAGGGTCAGCGCTGCCGATCGGGGGTATCCCGGGTACGATCCTGCCTCAGACGGGTGCCGGAACGCCACAACCGCTTCCCCTCCCGACTCCCGCTTCGGTGACCGCGCAGCGGATCGAGCCGGCCGACTTCCTGCTCCGGCTCGTCGCGGCGCTTCTGGATGCCGTCATACTGCTGGCCGTTCTCGGCGGATTGCTGTTCTATCCTATCTATGCCTTCGCGCTTCCGCTCGCGGGAACCGGCATACAGCGAACGATCCTTTCTCTCTCCGTAAGTCTGCTCTGCATGACGGCCGGGTTCCTGTACTTCGTCATTCAAGAGGGGGGATCGCGCCAGGCCACCTTTGGTAAAAGGCTCGTCATGATAAGGGTGATGGACATATACGGCCGGCCGTTGACAGCGGGAGCAGCCGCCATCCGGACGCTCTGCAAGGCCATCTCCGCCCTGCCATGCTTCCTTGGATTCGTCTGGGTGGTGTTTTCTAGGCAGAAGCAGGCGTGGCATGACGTTCTGGCGGGAGCCCTGGTAGCCATGCGGTACGAAGAGCCATGTGCCGCTCCGGCCGCCGCTTCCGGTGCGGTGGCGCTTCCGCCGCACCCTCCCGCGCCACTTGTTCCCGCGGCGCCCCTTCGGGCGGATCCTTTGCCGCTTCATGCGACGCATGAACCTCCGGCCGGGCCGCCTCCTTTGTCGCCTGCGGCGAGGGAGCGGGAGGCCGCGGCTCCGCCTCCGCCCGTCACGGCACCGCATGCACCTGTCGCTCCGTCCGCGCCCACCGCGACGCCTGCGGCTGTCGCGGGTCGCAGGTGCCCGAGTTGCGGCGTCGCGATGAGTCCGACGGCCAGGTTCTGCCCGGAGTGCGGAACGAAGGTGCCGGAGGATGCGGCCGCCGGATCGAAATGCCCGGATTGCGGTTCCGCGGCCCGGCCGGGCGCAAAATTCTGCGGCAATTGCGGTCGCAGACTTGCATAGGCGTTTGCGGCTTCTGTCGCGCAGGCGTAAGGTGTGAGGGGCGGGCCGGCCGCGCTCCCGCGTCGGACCGGCGCGGACTGAACGGGGCGGGAGCCGTCCGTTTCCGGCGCGACCGACCTTATGGGAGTGTAACGCGGGGACAGGCCGTTTCGCCCCCGGAACCGGCCGTCCTGCCGCTCAGGAGGGGAAGGTTTTCGAATCATGGCCAAGACCACGATCATCCGGAACGTCCGCAGCCTCGTGGACCGCAGGAAGATACTCGACGCCCTTCTCCGTCAGCTGCTTCAGAACAAAACCATCTCGCCTGAAGACCTCGACCGCGTGATGAGCATAACCATCGAAAAGGTCGCAGACACGCTGCAGGCGCAGGCGATATCGGTATTCATGGTTGATAAAAAGACTGGAAGGATCAGATTCCAGAACGTGTATTACTCGCCCCTGCTTCACGGCGACGACCCCATCAAGAAGCGCGTGTACGAACGCAGGGCAGAGGAGCTTGAGCGGTTGAGTCTTGCTCCCGGGCAGGGCATAGTCGGCCAGGTGATAGCGACCGGCGAACCGGCGTTTGTCCCGGACGCGCATAGCGATCCCAGGTTTTACGGGCAGATCGAACAGGATACGGGCTTCGTGACCCGTTCCATGATCGCAGTGCCGCTCAAGGTGGGCAACGAGGTAGTTGGCGCGATTCAGGTGCTGAACAAGTGGATAGGAGGCAAGGCCGGCCAGTTTACGCAGGAGGACGTATACCTTCTGCAGGATATAGCGGACTATTCGGCCAAGGTCATCCAGCGCGCCAGGGATCCGAATACGCCGTTTTCGGAGAGGGAGATGGCGCAGTTCGTCGCCCGGCATTCGAAATGCCCGTACATCGAACCGGATCCGAAGAAGGACATTGACGTCCCGCTGCTGGAGAAGGTCGGCGGAGAGACGCTGAAGCGGTACCAGATACTGCCCCTGAAGATGCTTGACGAGAAGTCCATCCGCGCGGCCATCTCGAACCCGCTGGATTTCCAGCGCATCGAGGATTTCGAGATCGTGACCGGCATGAAGGTCGCCGAGAAGTTCGTGGCCGCGGCGGGCGATATCAGGGACGTCATCCTGAAATTTTTCCCCGAAGCCAGCAAGGCGGACGAGGCGGCCGAGCGGCTGCGGGCGGAGTTCGACGCGGCTAAGACGCCTGAGACGGCCGGGGAAACGGTCTCCGTCGAAACCGAGGACGAAAACTCCGCCCCCATAGTGGCGCTGGCCAACCGGATAGTGGAGGAAGCCTATACGCAGGGCGCGAGCGATATCCATCTGGAGCCGCAGGAGGACAAGGTCACGGTACGGTACAGGATAGACGGGCTGTGCCGCGAGAAGCTCATCCTGCCCAAGGCCGCGCACAGGGCGCTCGTGTCGCGGATAAAGATAATGGCGGAACTGGACATCGCGGAGAGACGCCTGCCCCAGGACGGCCGGATAGTGTTCAAGAAGTTCAATACGAAGTACGACCTCGACCTGCGCGTCTCCGTCGCCCCGATGAACCACGGCGAGAAGGTGTGCATGCGCATACTCGACAAGACGAAATCCGCGCTGCCGCTGGACAAGCTGGGATTCTCAGACTACAACCTCGCGCTTTACCGGAAGCAGATACAGGCCCCCTACGGGATGATACTGCACTGCGGCCCGACCGGCTCAGGCAAGTCCATGACGCTGTATGCCGCGCTCAATGAGATAAATTCGCCCGAACTGAACATCTCGACGGCCGAAGATCCGATCGAGTATACGATAAAGGGCATCAACCAGTTGCAGGTCAGGAAGGACATCGGGTTGACGTTTGCCGCGGCCCTGAGGTGCTTCCTCCGCCAGGACCCGGACATAATCCTCGTGGGCGAGATACGCGACGAGGAGACAGCCGAGATAGCTGTCGAGGCCGCCCTGACCGGCCACCTTCTGTTCTCCACGCTGCACACCAACGATGCCCCGACCACGATACCGAGATTCATCGAGATGGGGATTGAGCCGTACATGGTGGCGACATCGCTGGTATGCATATGCGCGCAGCGGCTGCTGCGCCGCGTCTGTTCCTGCGCCGCGCTCGACGACCCGAAGCCGGCCGAAATCGAGCTGCTCAAACGCGCCAAGGATGGCAGGCCAATAGGGAAGATAAAGCGACTCGTCGGCTGTGACAGGTGCGCGAATTCGGGCATGAAGGGCAGGACCGGGATACACGAGGTCCTGGTCAACAACGACGAGCTGCGGGAGATAATAAACAGGGGCGGGAACGCCGACGAGATCAGGCTGGCCGCGCGCAGGACGGGGATGCGGACACTCTTCGAGGATTGCATGGAGAAGGTCAAGCTG
>JAOACM010000017.1 GCA_026417845.1 Planctomycetota bacterium
CCCGGAGGAAATATCGCGGGCCCCGGCCGACCCGGACGTGGCGGGATTCATGAGGCTCGGAAGCGTGTTGCACGGAGAGGCTCAATCCGTCGCCGACGCGATCGTCATAGAGCTGGGCGGCGGGATCGTCGTCCAGGCGAAGGGCAGGGCATCGGGACCGGTTGATTTTCTGGTCCGCTCCGAGTCGATCGTCCTGAGAAAGGGAGGTGCGGCCGACCGGGAACCCAATTCATTCACGGGCAGGTTGCTCGCAATATCGAGGGCCGGGCCGGTCGTCCTGGCCGACGCCGAGATAGGGAACGGGACGAGAATCCGCGCTGCGATGCTTCCACGCGACGCACAGCCACTCCTGCGGCTGGCCCCGGGTGAGCCCGTGTCCGTATCCTTCCTGCCCTCCGCCGTGTACGTATTCCCGGGTTCAGGCAGGGATGCGGAAGCGGCGGCGTCCGGCTGATGCACCAGGCGGAAGCATCCGACCGAGCCGGTTGCGTCGCAGGTCCGCGGGGCGGCGTCCAGAGAGGGTGTGATGGACGGTCGCGGATAGAAGCGGGGGCGCAGGCCTGCCTCCGGCGCTCTATGAATGGCGCCCTGGGGCAAAAATCGCGAAAAACGCTGTCCGGCGGGAGCGGATTTTCTCTGAAGAGCTGGGGTAAGCCCCCCAGCCGCCCGCACCGATCTCCCCTTCGTCCAGGAACAGCGCAACCGGCTCATCAAGCCCTTACGACCTTTATACAGCAAGAGCCTTGTAGCTTTACCAAACAGGTGCGAGGCACAAGCAATTAAAATTCCGCCCGTTACCGTCTGGATTCGACCACCTCCGGCGGGCCGCCACGGGTAAGGATGACCCTGGTCTTGTGGCGCTGCAGCGTTACGGATGGCGGCGCCTCTTTGCTGCCGGTGCCAGGCCGCGGCGCGGATATAGCCGCGATCTTCCATGTGCCAAGTATCGTCTCGCCCTCTTTATACAGGACCTCCGGCCCATCCGGAGATTTCAGCACCGCGCCGGCGACCCTGTCGCCCACCCTCACCGCCTCGATCACCTCGTAGGTTTTAAGGAGTTCCACCTGCCGCCTGAGTATTTCCTCCTCGAACTCCCTGCGCGACCCGAAACGGGAGAGGGATGTCTGTCCTCCGGACTGAAGTGCGTGGGCTGCGGCCAGCATTACCGCGCGTTCGCGGACATACGCTTCTTCCGCACGGGCATCCCACACCCAGGCATCTTCGATGGATGCGGACTTTGGCGATGCGGCCGCTATCAGCGCCGGGATGGCCTCCTTCGCGTCCAGTTCCACGAGGGCTGCCGCTGCCGACTCGCGCACATCCGGCGAAGGGTCCCGGAGACGCGCGATCAACAGGCCGGCATCTTCTTTACGGCCCAGCATAGCGATCACGCGGCAGGCCAGGGCGCGCTCGGCGTTTTCCGGCGAGCGCAGCGCATCGTGCACCAGCCCGATGCCCTCGTGCACACCGAGAAGTCCAAGCCCGAGGGCCGCGCGGCGTCTGATTGCCCCTGTCGGACCGTTCAATCGCAGGCGCAGAGGAGGGATCGCCTCGGACGGGCCTGCCGCGGCCAGCCCCGCCAGCGCCGTTGTCCATACCTCCGGATGAGGCGAATCCAGCGCCCCGGCCAGGATTCCGGCGGCCCGCATCCCGCCTATGCAGGAGATGCCGGTCAGGCCCAGCGCCTGAAATCCGGGATGCGGATCCTCGCACAGGGCCTCCAGCATCCGATCTCCCCGCCGGTCGCCAAGCCGCGCCAGCGCCAGCGCCGCGCATGCGCGGACGTAGGTCGTCTCTCCTTCCTTCGAAAGCACCGCGGCCAGGCGCGCTACAGCGCTTCCGTCGCCTATTATCCCCAGCGCCTCGCATATCATGCCACGAACCTGGAAATTTCTTTCGACCTCCAGCCTCCGGAGCAGAGGGCCGACGGCCCGCTTCGAACCGGTAAAGCCGAGCGCATGGACGCAACATGCCCGGACTCTGACGTCTTCGCAGGAAAGCCTTTCGATCAGCGCCGGTACGGCGCGATCGTCCCCTATCCAGCCCAGGGCTTGGGCGGCGTGGTGCGCCAGCGGAGTGTTGCGGCGGAGCTCATCGGCGAGCAGGGGGACGGCATCGCGCCTGGCGTTGGCTGCTGCGTACCATATCGCTTCGCGCCTGGCGTACAGGTCGCGCGAGCGGAGGCGTTCCGCCAGCTCCGTTCCGGACAGTTCCCCGATTCCCCCGCCTTCCGCCGGTCGTCCCGTGCCACCGGCATCCCCGTTTTTTCCTCCGTCTCCAGCCTTCCCTTTCGCGCCGGCTTCTCCGGTCTCTCCGCCCCCCGTCCCGACGCCGAAGGCTGTCCGCCCCGATGCGTCCCCGCCGCCGGCCGCGGCCGCGACTTGCCCCCCCGCTCCGGTCCCGCGTCCACCGCCGGCTCCCTTTGCGGCACCGCCCCCGCCGGCCGCCGGCGCCCCGCTGGTATCGCGGGATGTCGCACCGCCGCCGCGTCGCGCGTCCTCCTCCAGCCTCCGTCGGGCCAGCTCCGCCGCCACGCGCTGCATGACGGTCTCGCGCCGGCCTTCGCCGGCCCCGTCCTGGCCACGGATCCCGAACGGGTCTGGCGCGGCCATCCCCGGCAGCGGCTTCGTGCCGGCGGATGGCACCTCGAAGGCACGACGGCCCGTCGCGGGGTCCGTCCTTCCTTCCAGAAAGCTGCGGTCAGTCCGCCCAAATACGGTCAGCTCGCCGGGCCGGGATATGATCATCCCGGCAGGCAGCTCGGGTCCGGTCGTGCGCTGAGCAGGTTTGCGCGGCGTGATATCTCTCCATCCGGAGTTTCCAGCTGCGTCCCTCGCGCCTCCGGCCTCCGTCACGCCCGCGCCGCTCTTCAGCTTCTCGGCATCGAGGACGTGCCGTTCCGCCCCTCCCGGATCACCGCGGTGTTTGCCGATCCAGACGAAATCTCTACCGGAAATGAACGTCCCTTTTCCGGCGCCGCTGCTTCCGCCGCCCGCCAGGTCGCCGGTCACAGCGCGTGCGCCTTCGGGGCCGACCAGTACCGGAGCAATCGTTCCGCCCGACCTGCCGCCGCGCCCGTCGCAGCCTGACAGCGCTACCAGCGTCGCCGCCAGGACCGCTATTGAGCGGAAGCCGGGCGATTTCGACGGCCGGATCGCACGCGGCTGTTCTCCGCCGCGCCCGGGAAGTCCCGCTTTTTTCGAGAAAACCGCCATAATTCCGCGGTCCCGGCCGTCCGGCCAATTCTCTGCCGCCTCTACTCCCGGTCCACCGCCGGAGGGGAAAGAGGGAGCGGCGCAGGAAGGCGACATGTCCCGGCTGGGCTGTAACTTCGCTGACTTCTTCCCCGCCCGCCGGCAGTCTCCCGGCCTCATGTGCCGGCCCAGCCTGCTCCCTCTGCGGTCCTTCGATACGACCCGCTGTCCGGCGGTAATTGTCTACCGCTCTCAGGTAGCGGCCGCTACCGGTGGCTCGCACGAACCGAGGCGACAACAGCGCGCCACGAACAGATGCGCTCCATCCCCTGTGTCCCGACATATGGGGCGGTAAACAATTACCTCCTTCTGCGGCCTGCCCCGCAAGCCAGAAAGCGACGCCAGAACCTGCCGGCGTTCTGCGAAGCCCCGGTCCGGCGTACCCGTCCGGAGCGTTTCCGGACAGGGGCCATCGCCCGGATATGAACTCCTCCCTCAGCCGACCCCCGCCTGCCTCAATCGTTGAATGCGGCGGCTGCCTTACTCCGGATGCCGTCCCTCGCTTTCCCCGGCGCCGCCGGACACCCCTCCGGCCGCTCCCTCAAGCCGTCCCTTCCGGCGCCACGCCGAACAGCTCGACGCCTCTGCGGTAGAACGCTTCCTGGTTTGCGGCCGACTGCGACCTCCACACCAGAAGCCTCTTGCGCAGCCCTTCGAGGAACGGCTGATTGACCGCTATCCAGTGCGAACGGTCGCCGTTGAGCCTGCGCAGACGCAGCCCTATCATGTGGCGCCTGACGCGCTCGTTGTAGTACGCTTCGATCTCCATATCCTGGATGACGGCCAGGTCAAACGGGATCGGAGAAATCCTGTACTTAATCCTGTAGATGGGAATCCCGTCCGCCCGTCGCGCCATGCTGTAGGCGCCGTCCTGCGCGAGGAATTTTCCGGTCGAAGCTTCCGTGTTCTGGTCAATGTAATCCTTCAGAAAAGCGCAGGCGCCCAGCACGCGCTTCCCGTCATAACTGAACGGAAAGTCCAGCCGTATCTCGTCTCCTTCCGGCGCTGCCAGCGACCATCTGGCCTGGCCGGAAGGCACGGCCGCCCGGGTGGCCATCCAGGCCGGATACGCGGTGGAAATCAGTACCGTGCCGATAGCAATGAAGATCACCAGCACGACGCTTAAAGACGAATAGTTCATATGCAGTCCGGGCAGCAGATTGAAGAACGTTATGGCCTTCCCGAGGGCCTGGGCTATCAGATAGCCGGCGACCGAACCGATCATGCCGAATACGACGGCCTCGGCCAGGAAGAATACGAACACATGCGTCGGGTTCAGGCCTATGGCGTTATATATGGCGACCTCCTTCCGGCGTTCCATGACCGCGCCGAGCATCGTATTGAGGATTATGGTGGCCGCCAGCACGAGCGGCACGATGACGCGCGCGGCCCCGCCCACCGCGGTCCCCGCGCTGGTGGCAATGGCGTACAGGCCGGGAGCGATCGGCGGCAGGCCTTCCCCCCGTTCGACCGGGCTGGTGATCCCCACGTAGGTCCGCGTCCTGTGGAAGCGTATCAGCCGGTTCGCCTCCCTCCATGCGGCGGCCGAATCGGGATACCTGGCTGCGATCGTGCGCCATGCGCCTTCGCCGGTCAGCGACAGGGCGAAACCGGCGTTCACCACGACCACGTGCCTGGGCTGAAGCGCCTGGCCACCGGGCGGCGGACCAGAGACATCAATCTCCGCCATCTTCTCCTCGGCCTGCGCCTGCGCGGTCATAGCCGGAGTCTGTTCGAACGGAAGGAGCGGGACGCCGGAAATGTCTCTTATGGCCGCGAACCTGTCGTCGTCCAGAAGACCGATCAGCTCGAGTTCGACCCCGCGGATTATCAGCTTCCTGCCGCGGAAATTGTCCGGCGTTATGCCGAGGAAGGCGGCCGTCTCCCGGGTCAACATCGCCTCCCTGGCCCCGGCATCCGCCGAAAACCACCTCCTCGGCTCCGTCACCACCGGCATCCTCTCTATGAATCCATCCTCGGCGGCCTCCAGACCGAGCAGCACCTTGGCCTGAAGCGTCTTCTCGCTGCCGGCGAGCCTGACTATATACGGCAGGTAACCGCCGTGCTGGTCCAGCCTCTGGGCCCATACCCTCCCCGCCGTCCTGCCTCCGCCGGACTCAATGTTGGCCCTCAGAAGCTCCACCGGAGCGCGTATCTCCATTAGCCCCGGCCTCATATAGAGAAAGCCGTCGTAGGGGCAGGCCTCCTTGATCCGGGCCATGGCCGGTTCGAGGTGCTGCCGCACACTCATCACCGACAGCATGGTGAAGGTCACCAGGACGACGGTGGCGCATGTGAGCGAGGTGCGTATCCGCCTGCGCCGCATGTTGTTGACCCCGACCGAGAAGGCTACGCCTCCCAGACGCCACCTTGGAGGCTCCGCCGACTCGGCCTGCTGCATCTCCTCCACGGCCCTCCCCATCTCGGAGTGGAACTGCACGCACAGTATCCCGCTCACGAACAGCGCCAGCCCGAGCATCACGAAGGCGACTATCACCACCAGCGGCGTCCTCGATATCTGGAATGCCGGATGGAGGAGAGCCAGACCGGCAACCATCACGGCGAAGATGCCCATGAACATCCCTATCCGTGCGTTGACCGTAGTCCAGGGCGAAACGAGTTCCATAAGGAAATAACAGAACGGGATCACGAGCAGCATGAACGCCACGACGGCCTTTATCATGTCATTGGTGGTCCCCAAGGTTCCCTTGTAGGACCGGTACATGATGCCAGCCGCCTCTCCGGCAAGAGCCATGAACCTCCCGTTGTCGCCGGCAGCCTTCGCGGCCTCCGCTCCGTCGAGCAGCCGCCTCGCCTCCGCCAACGCCTCCTCGGAGGCCCGATCAGCCACGTCCTTTTCCCGCAGCAGCCGCTGTCTGTCTGATGTTAGCAGGTATGAATCGAGGACCGCGCGGAACGGAACAGGGCCAAGGGCGCGGCCGGGAAGGATGCCGCAGCCCGTCGGTTTAAGTTCGTCCGAATAGAGCAGCAGACCGCCGCCGAAGCGGAGCTTGAACGGAACGTCCGGCTCCATGAACACGCACGCCGCGCCGTCCGATCCGGACGGAATCTTCTTCCTCGACGTGACGGGGCGGACGTTCGAGGCGGCATAGTACATCGGCACGCTCTCCTGCGCCGCATCTATCACATCAACTTCCGCCGCCGGCATCATCGTTGCGGGATCATACAGCCCGACGAGATCGTACTTGACGCAATCGAACGCCGTCATGATCCTGGTCGTCCAGCCCCTGACGCGGGGAATGGTCGAGGCAAACCGGTTTTCCCCGCGACCGAAGTCCACGACGTTCGTCACGCGATGGAAATCCGGGTCATAACGGAACCCCTGGGTCGGCACCGACACCGCGACGGCCGCGCCCCGGATCACCGCCTCGCCCCGCGCGTCGGTCATGAGCACCGCCTGGGACGATACGTGGCCTGTCCATCCGCCCGTCGCGCGCGGCCCGGCGGCCACGTGCACGAGCGCCAGACAGTTCTCCAGCCTTTCCTCCGGCACGGTCGTGGCAAAGGGATCCACGCGACGCATCTCTATGCCGACAGCCGACTCCCACTCCGGATCGGCGGCCTTGTTGTACCAGTCGGCCAGTTCCGGGTGTGCAGCCAGGACAGGCAGGTATTTCTCAATAAACTCGAATATCGCCCCGACGTTTCTCCCCGGCACGCGCCCGATCACATCATGCGGCGTGAACTCGTACGGTCGGAGATCCTCCGTGGTGGCCATCGCGGCCCCGGGCGCTCTGAAAACATGGGCCACGCTCGAGGCCAGGGGAATCGTCGCCCCCAGGTGACACTCGAGCGGCAGCCCATTCTTCTTCCGCATCGTGTCTTCCAGACGGTCGGCAATCCCGATCCGTCCGCACAGGTCCCTCGAAATTTCCACGGAGTGCGCGGCGAAGCGGGAAAGTCCGTCGGCCCACTTCTTCTGATCGGGCAGGTCCGACCCCTGATAGAAGAAACCCACCCTGTCATTGCCGAATGAGAGGTCAAGAGGTACGTAGAGGACGGACGTCTTGCCCGCCAAGGCGGCCCTGATCGCCGAGTTCTTTACGATACGGTCCAGTCTCCGTCGAACCAGTCCGGCGTTCCCGACCGCCTTCACCGCCAGCTCTCTGAATAACGCCTCAAGCCTGGCGCGTTCGGTCGCGGTGAGCTCTTTTACCCGGACTTTCTGCCCGAAACGCCGGAACAGTCCCAGCAGTCTGACGACCCATTCCTTCTCCGCGGCTATGGTCTTCTCCTCCGCCGCCAGTTTCCCCTTTTCCTCCTCTCCGATTCGCGGATCCTTCATGCGGAGATATATCGTGGTAAGCCTGCGCCGGTGTTCGTTCAGGAGCGAGGTCAGCCTTTTCTGCACGGGATCCTTCGACGAAAAAGATTTTCCGGCCACTGTATCCTTCCCGGTCCTCAACCGCTCTATATTTTCGTCGGAGGTATCTTCATATATACGCCGTATCGCCTCCTCGCGATCCAGTTCCGCCTCCCAGTACTCTTTTTCCTGAGCCAGAAGTTCATCCGGTGCAAAAGCGTACCAGCAGTACTCCCGCTCTCCCATCAGGGCGTTGCAGTGGGCGTTGACGACGGAGAACACCAGTGTGCGCGCCGGTCGCGTCCTGAGCGAGCCGTCCAGGAGCCTGAACAGGAGCGCAAGATTAAGGGCCGACTGCGCGCCCGGCGCCATCTCTGGCGCTACGGACTCGCAGTCCAGGTACGTCTGGATGTGCACGACCTCGTTCGGAAATGTGGTGCCCGGAACAGCCACCCACAGGGCTCTCATTTCCGCGTTCCGCCAGACCGACCGTCCCTCCTGCTCGATCCGGATGCTCGTACCTCCGCCTCCGCGGCAGGCGGCCCGCAGTTTTTCGGCGTCGGCGGCCGGAGCCAGGTAGCGGGGGACGGCAAGAGGAGCGTTGGCGGTTTTCAACGCAGCCTCCTGCCGCACCATCTCCTCCGGCTCGATGAATATCACGATTCGCGCGCCGATCGTGACCGGATGCAGCCAGCGGTTTCCGCAATTGAATTCCATCAGTGCGGCCGAACCGGTCATATCCGCCCCGTTCATATCGCCGGGCATGCCGGTGCCGGCGTACACAAGCCTGCCTTCCCATCGCCCACCCGGCAGGTTGCAGGGTTCCACCATGTTGGGCAGCAGAGAGTACAGGCGGATGCTCGATCCGTCCGGAAGTATCGCCCGGGCGGGGGCCGGGATGTAGACCGGCGAATCGAACGTGATCTCACCGCGGGAAAGGCCGGTCGAGGTGAAGAGGTCGGCTACCCAGCGCTCGATCCTCGGATTATCCACTCCTCCCGCCCGCCTGGCCGGGAACTTCCCGATTATGTAACGCGCCGCCTCCAGCGGGTCCATGGCTGCCAGTTCGCTCAGTTTCGGATCTGCCGCCGGTTCTTCGCTGACGGCCGCCGCCCCGGAGAAGACGGGCATGACGACTGAGAGTGTGGCGACCGTCACGGCGGCAAATGCGCGAGCGGACCGGGCGGAGACCAATGGCCCCGCGGGCGCAGGCATCTTCCCGAGGGTGGCGGCGGCCGCGGAAGCATCCTGCGGCCGCGCCGGACCTTCCCTCCGGGATGGCGCGGAATCGCGTCCAGCCACTCCGATCACTCCTCCTGTCCGTCTATGCTGCCGACGGTTATCTTCAGATTCTCCCGCAGCTCGATCCGTTCTATCTTCCCATCCCTTATCCATACTACCCTGTCGCAGATGTTCAGCATCTTATGGTCGTGGGTGGCGGAGACCACAGTTACGTTCAGAGTCCGACTGAGTTCCTTGAGCAGATCTATGATGGCTTTGCCGGTATGCAGGTCCAGGTTGGCGGTCGGCTCGTCGGCCAGCACTATGGCCGGGTCGTTCGCCATCGCCCGCGCTATCGCAACGCGCTGCTGCTGGCCGCCGGACATCCTCGCCGGCCTGTGGAATATCCGGTCCCCCAGACCTACGCGCCTGAGTATCTCCACCGCCTTGTCGCGCGCCTCGTCCGGATCCACGTTCGCGAAAAGCATCGGCATCATGACGTTCTCCAGCGCGGTCAGGGCGGGGAGAAGATTGAAAGACTGAAAAATATACCCGATTTTCCTGCACCGGAGCCAGGCCAGCTCGTAGGCATCCAGCTGGGCTACGTCCACTTCATCAATAAACACCATCCCCCTCGTCGGCTTGTCGAGCCCCCCGATCATGTTGAAGAGGGTGGTCTTGCCGGATCCGGAGGGGCCCATGATGGCGAGGTACTCGCCGCGGTAGACGTCCAGGTCCACTCCCTGGAGGGCCCTGACGATCTCGCCCCCCATCACGTACTCCTTGTGGACCCCAACCGCGCGCGCCACCACATCGCGCCCCAGCGAGCCGCCTGCGGAGCTCCTGCCTGGCGCCACGGTCGTCGTTTCGCCCGATCCCGCACCGGTCATCGCCCTGCCCTTTTCATCCGCGGCACCCATGTGCACACGACATCGCCCGGTCGCCGCTCCCTCGGAATCCCGCAAAGGCAGATCCCGATCCCATCGGCGCCGGCCCGGCCTCCTCCCGCCGCGAGCAGCACCCGGCACCGGTCCTCCGGGCACGCCGGATCTATCCCCGGCCACTGGCCGCCACGCTACTCTCTCCCGCGTCCCGCCCCGCCCGGTCCAGGCCCGGTCTCCGCCAGGAGTCCGTCCCGGCGGGCACGGCGGCCGAGGACCCGGCCGCAAGGCCCCGGGGCTTCCGGGGGGGATTCGACGGCGGAGGCGCCCGGCCCTCCGCGCTTTTCATTCCTCGACCCTCAGCGCCTCCACAGGCCTCATCCGCGCCGCCACGAGCGCCGGGTATCCTGCCCCGACCACCGACAGCATAACGCCGGCCGCGAGCGACCATCCGGCCGTCTCGGCCGATTCGATCAGCGGGAAATATTCCACGGCATACCGCCCGAACTGATGCCATGCACTCCCCAGCGCAACGAGGCAGCCGAGCGCCACGCCGAAGACGGTGCCGATCACCCCGAGGAACGCCGATTCCAGAAGGAAGAGCTTCACCACCAGGCCGTCCTCCGCGCCAAGGCACTTCATTGTGCCTATCTCCCTGAAGCGCTCCGTCACCGACATGAGCATCGCATTGGCTATGCCCACCGCGCAGGTCAGAAGAGCCATGCCGATGAGCCACTTGTCCATCGGGTTTCCCAGGAGCGTCGCCTGGGGACTGACCCCGGCCCGCCTGAGGAGCAGGTTGATCTCCGGATCGTTCGCCTCCGCCATCCGGAAATACAGCCCGTTGGTAAAGCCGGTGTAGAACAGGAAGGCGGTGGCGAGCGTAACGGAGGCCATCGTCACTACGGAGCGCGCCATGCGGACCTTCAGCCCGCCGACCACCAAGCCTATCATCGTACGGCGCGGCAGAGGACGGGACATATCTCCGATCTGGAGAAGGACATCCGCTCCACCTCCGCCTTCCGGTGCCAGCCGACGATCCGCGCCCACTAGGAAAAACCTCCCCTCCAGCGTGCGTTACCGGCCCCGGCATCCATCTCCTGCCGCCGCAGGTTGCCGCGGACCTTCCGTCGCCTCCGGGAAACGGCCGCGAAATATGCAAGGGCCCGGGCGCGATGTGCCCACACCCGATCCCCGTTCCGCCCGCACCGCCTGCGCCGACCCGCCTCCTCTCTCATGGCGGACAGGCTAAAGCGACATCCTCAGACTATGGATCCGACCCTGATGTCAAGGTTCTTGCGTTCCTCGATCCGCTCTATCAGCCCCCCGCGTATCCAGACGACCCTGTCGGAAACAGCGAGCATCTTGTGGTCGTGGGTGGCCGATATTATGGTTACACCGCGTTTGCGACTGAGATCGGACAGTCTCCCGATGATCTCCTCTCCAGTCTTCAGATCCAGGTTCCCGGTAGGCTCGTCGGCCAGGATGATGCTCGGATCGTTGGCGAACGCCCGGGCTATCGCCACCCGCTGCTGCTGCCCGCCGGAAAGTTCATCCGGCCGGTGATGCAGGCGGTCGCCGAGTCCAACCTCCCGCAGCAGCATCGCCGCTTTCTCGTTCGCTTCCTCGATCGGAATCCCGGCGAATAGCATCGGCAGCGCGACGTTCTGCAGCGCAGTAAAGACCGGAATCAGGTTGTACGTCTGAAATATGTAGCCGATTTTCAGGCACCGCAACCGGGCCTGCTGTCTCCGGTCCAGCCTGCTTATCTCCACGCCACTCACCGTCACCGTCCCTTCCGTGGGATCGTCCAGTCCGCCTATCATGTTGAACAGCGTGCTCTTGCCGGACCCTGAAGGGCCCATTATGGAGAGATATTCTCCAGCGTATATGTCCAGGGACACGCCGCCGAGCGCCACGACCTTTTCGTCACCTACCGTGAATATCCGCTTCACGTTCCGGACGGACACGATCACGGGTCTGCCCGTTCCGGGCTGCCCGCCACCCTGCATCTCTCCGCTCTTCGGCATCGGCATCTCCGCCGGTATCCCGGAAACGATACCCGAGTCCCATCCCGACCGGGACGACGCCCGCGGACAGCGTATCATCCGCCCTCGGCCCCGCCGCTCCGCCCGAGACGCCGTCCCTTACCAGCCCGTCTGCCGGCCGGGAGAATCAGCAATTGCTGCGGTTGCGGCAAAGTCGCGACGCGCCGCGCAGAGCGTTTCCCGTGTCGTGTCGCGCAGCGCATATTACATGCGCCGCGCGCCGTCCGCCACGTTACTTTTCTTCGAAATCGGCCTGTTTCTCCCGTCCCAGCCCGACGCCGCATTCCATCGGCGCTACCCTTCCTCCGGCTGGGGAGCTGCCTGCGGTGGATGCGAGGCGCCGGATGCGCTAGATTTCTCTCGCCATGGCCACGGAACGATCAAAGCTTACCGATGCCCATCTGCATCTTCAGGACGAGTCTTTTTCACGCGATATCGAAGAGGTTCTGGCGCGCGCCGCGGAGGCCGGAGTGGAAAGGATGATCTGCTGTGGAACATGTGAAGGCGACTGGCCCGGCGTATTGGAGCTGGCGAATCGCCGGGGGCGCATAATCCCCTGCTTCGGCCTCCATCCCTGGTACATCGGAGAGAGGAGCGTGAGGTGGCTGGTGGAGTTGCGGCGGTACCTGAAAATGGTGCCGGCCGGCGTGGGCGAGATCGGACTGGACAGATACCGTAAGGATCTGGACGAAGGCGCGCAGGAGGAAATATTCCGCGCCCAGCTCGCCCTGGCGCGGGAACTGGACCGCCCGGTCACGATACATTGCCTCCGGGCGTGGGACTGGCTGGTGCGCGTCCTTCGAAGCGAAGCTATGCCCGGTGCAGGATTCGTGCTGCACGCATTCGGAGGCCCGCCGGAGATCGTGCCGGTCCTGGCTGACCTGGGCGCATACTTTTCGTTCGCCGGCGACGTGCTTGATGGAAAACGACGCCGGAAGCTGGAAGCGCTGGCGGTCGTCCCGCCAGACAGGCTCCTGCTGGAGACCGACGCTCCGGACTTCCTCCCACCAGAGAGGTTCCGGGTGGTCCGGCCTGCGGACGGTCCCGGCGGCAGGCCCCGGAACGAGCCGGCTAACCTGCGCGGTATATTTCACGGAGTGGCGGAGCTGATGGGAATAGACGGGGAAGAACTGGCCGGACGCCTTTCGGAGAACGCGTGCCGGTTATGGAGAGGGCTGATGTCATGAACGGTTCGCCGGCAGGAACCGCCGCCGATAATTGCCCGACCCGGGATGCCACCGGCGATCCGCCTGCATCCCCAACGACCGGCGCAGGTGCCGGCCCGGACCAAGCGGGGAGATATGTCCCATGCCCCAGGCGGAGCGAGGCGGCCAAAACTGTCCCGGACGCAGCAGGGATATCTCCTGATCCAACGACGGGGGATGCGGAGAGGTTCGCGCGACTGGCGATGATGGTAGGCTGCGAAGGCATGAGGCGGCTGGCAGCGTCCAGCGTCACGGTGGTAGGGCTGGGTGCCGTCGGGAGCTACGCGGTTGAGGCGCTGGCCAGAGCCGGGATCGGACGCCTCCGCCTGGTTGACTTCGATATCGTCAGGCCGGCCAATACCAACAGGCAACTGTATGCCCTCCAGTCCACCATGGGACGCCTGAAGGCGGAGGTGGCCAGGGACAGGGTCCGCGACATAAACCCCGGATGCGAAGCGGAAGCGATAACCGCGTTCGCTCACTCAGACACCGCCGACCTTATACTTGCGGGGCCGCCGGACGTCCTGGTGGACGCTATAGACTCGGTCGGCCCGAAAGTCGAACTGCTCGCGACGGCGGTTGCGCGAGGCATAAGGGTTGTGTCGTGCATGGGGGCGGCGATCCGGACCGATCCGTCCATGGTGAGGACGGGACCTCTGTCGGAAACCAGAGTATGCCCGCTGGCGAAACACGTGCGCGCGCGCCTTAAGGCCCGCGGGATTCCGACCGATCGCATCGCATGCGTCTATTCGGTCGAACCGGTGCAGGGCCTGCCTCCGGAAGCGCGCGGCGCCAGCGCGGCAACGGAGACCGAATTTCTGAAACGCGGACGCGCGCGACGCCAACTGGGCAGCCTGCCGACCCTGACCGGCATCTTCGGTCTGGTGGCGGCCAACGAGGTCTTGCGGATCCTGCTGGGCGAACTCTTCCCGGGCCGGAAGAGAGCGTCCGATGCCCGGCTGCGGTAGAACGATCCCTGCGGCCCACGGTGGCGCTGTGAGGCGGCCCACCAGAGACCGCAGGACGCCCTTCCGTAGAAAACGAATAACCCGCGCGAGGGAACCGTCTTGCTTTGAGGGCGGGACGGGTTTAACATTGGCCGGCGGGGCGTGAGAAGAAGGCCGGGCGGACAGGAGCGACCAGCTTTCAGGGCGTGGCAAGGTTATGCCGGGTGGAAGAAACTCGCGGCACGTCAGCCCCCCCTTCCGGAGAAGCAAACGGCCAGCGATCCGCGAGTCGGAAGCTGCTCCCGTTATCCCGAAGGCATGGGGGGTACTCCCGATCGCTCCCGATAAACAGCGAGGAGGAATCTCCCCGAGGGCCGCGAAGTTTGCCTGGAACAGATGGGAGAGGCGGCGGAAGTCTGCGGGAAGGGGTGACTTATGAGCATCGGGCGTCTTGCGCGCTGGTGCGCCATCGGGATTGCGACAGCCGCTGTCGCGGCGTCCCAGCAGGGATGTCGCGTCACCGTACACGGTCGGGCGCACGTGGTCGGGTGGTACTGGGGTTGTCCACACTACAGGCTCGTCCGTATTGAGGGAACCGGCATCCATTACATAGCCGATGTGGAGGATGATATCTTCTATTACGCCGGCGGCTGGTATCGCTTCCACAGCGGCGCGTGGTATCATACTCGCGTTTATGGAGGCGCATGGGTAAGGATTCCGGCGCCTCCGGCCGTCTTCATCCGGATCCCCCCTGGCCACGCCAAAGCCCGCGTATGCCCGGCGCCGGCAGTTTCGGTCACATGGAGGTGGGGGCATCCACAATACAGACTCGCCGTAATTCCCGGAACGACCATCCAGTATGTTCTTGATGCGGACGACGATATCTTCTTCTTCGACAATGTGTGGTACCGGTTTTCTGCAGGCGTCTGGTATGAATGCCACGTGTATGGCGGAACGTGGGTCCAGATACCTGGACCTCCCGCCGTTTTTTTCAGAATACCTGACGACCACCCAAAGGCCCGCGTGAAGCTTAAGCCTCCACCTCCTCCGCCACCGCATCCGCCGCCGGCGAAATGGGTCTGGGGCCGCCCCGGCTACCGGCTCGTGGCGATACCAGGCACTACCATCCAATACATAGCCGACGTAGACGAGGATATATTTTTCTCAGGCGGCGTATGGTATCGCTTTGATGCGGGCGTATGGTACGAATGCAGGACGTACGGCGGGGCGTGGGTCCGGATATCCGCCCCCCCGATCGCCTTCGCAGCCATCCCCGATGGACACATTAAAGTCCACGTCAGATCCAAACTGCCAGCCCACCCTCCACCTGGGCCATGGAGATGGGGGCATCCCAGTTACAAACTCGCCATCATCCCCGGCACGTCCATCCAGTACGTGGTTGATGTGGATGACGATATATTCTGCTTCGGGGGCGTGTGGTACCGCTTCCATGCGGGCGTCTGGTACCAGAGCCACAGGTACGGTGGCGAATGGATAAAAATATCGGCACCCCCCGCTGTTTTTCTGAGCATACCGGATGGGCACCCGAAGAGCCGCGTAAAACCGCGGCCATCCCCTGACCAGCACAGCAGGCATGACCGCGCACCGGAAGCACACGACAGGGGCAGGAAAGGAGAGGGACGTCCGCCGGAAGATTCTCCCGGTGTCGAGCCGCCCAAGAATATGCCGCCGCGGGAGCCGGGAGGAAAGGACAAAGACATCGAACGATCGAAAGACAGGGAGCCGGACCGCGGGGACGCCATCCCAGACAGAAAAGAGAGGGGACCGGAGAGAGACAGCGACGCAGACAAGGGCAAGGGCAAAGATAAGGACCGGGGCGAAGACAGGGACAAGGGCGAGGGGAGGGATAAAGACAGGGGGAGAAGATTCAACGGCCCGTCGAAAGGCTGAGATGAGCCGGAGGCGTTGGGAAGGCGGCTGGAGGGGAAGTGTCTTTCGGCAGGTGTCGTCCCTGGCGGGTGGGAAGGGGGGACGAGGGGCTTGCCGGCGACCGCCGAGGCAACAGCATTCGAGTCCGGCGGGAGGAACAGGGCGGCACTTCCCGGACCAGGCCTCGCGCATCGCCCTCCGGCGACGGACCGCCTCGCGCAGGCAACCGGCTTCCGGAAGTCGCCGTAGCTGAGGGTTGAGGATACCCTGCCCGCGCCCGGAGGACCGGCCATGTGCAGGCATCGGGCGTCAGACATCAGGCTTTAGGTATCAAGGCGTCAGGCGCCCCCCTCAGCGGGCGGAGGGAAAGCCGCAGGCGATGGAGATGGAGGCGCCTGTTTCCGGGCGTTCCTTCGCGCCCCGGGGAAGTACGTGACAGACATTCCCGAACAATCGTCCATCTACCGGTCGGTCGGAAGGCCTCCCCGCGCACGGGGGAACGAAAGAAGGTTGCGCGCACCGCGTATCAGGAAGGCCCCGCCGCGACTGGGTTCCACATGCGGATCGCCCAGGATGGTCTTCCCTCCGTAGAGAGACGGGTCGAGCAGACGGAGGACATCGCCGGAGATGAGCATCCAGGCGTCCGGTCCCTTCTCCGCAAGGATCCTCGCGGCAGCATCCGCAAGCATCCTTGTCCTGGCCGCGCGCTTTTCCTCGCGGGTCCCCTCCACGGCTTCGAGTTTCTCCCCGGGCACGACCGGGACGGCGTTCCTGCCAAGGTAGAAGAGCATGAGCGGGCGCAGTATGCCGGCTTCGTACAGCTCGCACCGTGGCGGCAGGGCTCCTATTACACTCCCGCAGAACAGTACTGGCGAATCCCTGAGGTCTTCGCGACGCTCCAGCGTGCCGGCGTACAGGACTATCGCCAGCAGCGTCCCAGCCCACCAGGAGCGGAAGGCGAAATATCCGCCGCCTCCAGGTACATCTCCGCCCGGAGCGCCCGTCAAGCCGGATGCGCCCGGCGTTCCGCCAGGGGATCCACAAGTGACGCCGGCCTCGCCGCCTGGCTCTGGTCTCTCCTCCATCCCATCCGCCCCCGTGCTCGCGCCGCCGGCTCCTTCTCCGGGGCCGGCCTCTCCGGCGGCTGGGCCGCGCCGTGCGCCTCCGGAAGCCGCCTCCCCGCCCTCGCTCCCGCTTCCGCCTCCATTACTCATTCCGCCACCCGCCACCACGAGCGGCCGTGCGTACCGCGCAAGGGAAAAAGAGCCGGCCAGAAACGCGCCAGCCGAACAGGCCGCCAGCCCCCAGATCCATCCCTCCGGCCGCCCCTCCCGCGGCAGGAACACTGCCGCCATCAGAAGCGAAGCGGCGGAAACAACCCCTACTGCGTTCAGCGCCCGCCAGCCCCATACAGCCCACAAAGGAGGATTTTTGCCGCGCGCAACGGATGCGCGCCGCTCCGCAAGTATCGCCGCCCCCGCATCGCCGACGATCAGACACAGCGGGGTCAGCCATGGAACCGCGTAGTGGCGCTGCTTGGCACCTATCGCCGACCAGATCGCCAGATTGACCGCGAACCACATCCACCACAGCCGCCTGCGCGATGATGCGGCGCCGATCCGGGGAAGTCCGAAATGCGCCCACGCCGCAAAGGGCAGCAGGATCGTCCAGGGAAACGCCCACCCGGGAACGCCAAGCAGATAGTAATAAAAAGGCTCCCAGTGTCCCCCTCCCTCTTCGAACCTGTCCAACCCTTCGCGGACGAACGTGTCCCATCCGATGCCGCTCCGCATCAGGAATGGCACCCCCCAAGGCAGGACGATAGCCGCCATCAGCGCCGCGCCGGCCAGATGCAACATCCAGCCCCCCGCCGCCGGCCGTGGGCCGTCAACCTTGCCGGGAACATACGCCCTCGAGGCGACGCCGGTCTTCGCGCCGGCATTTGCCCCTGCCGGGACATCCGTTTCCTTCCGTGCTTCCGTCGCCGCAGGCAGGTCAGCCGCACCACCTGCCCCGGCGCGCTTCAGCATCAACCTTTCCAGCAGGAGCCACGCCATCGCCGGCGGCAGGAATACCAGCAGCACGATATGCGCCTTGATCAGGAATCCGGCCCCGAGCGCCGCATATGTCAGCGGCAGTCCAGGCCGCCAGCCCTCCAGCCGGTACCTCTCCAGTCCGTGGAACGCCAGCGCGGCGAACAGCGCCACGTGGATGTCCATCTCTGCTGACCGCGCCTGGAGCAGGAAGCCGGGCATCGTTACCATCGCCAGCGCGGCCAGAACTCCGGCCGCCACACCGGCACCGGATACCGCGCGGCGGGCGTCATCCCCAGGGCCCGACGCCGGGCCGGGGAGCCGGGCCAGCCACAGGCACAGAAGCGAGGCAAGCGCGACGCCCGAAAGCGCGGCAGGCAGAAGGGCGTCGCGCGTCGAGACGATCCCGCCTCCGAAGAGTCGGGCCGTCAGCGCCACGGGCCAGGAACTGGCGGGCGGCTTCTCGAGGCGAACCGCGCCGTTCAACCGCGGGACGACCCAGTCGCCCGTCTCGAGCATTTCCTGGGCTACGCGGGCAACGCGGCCCTCGCTGGCCTTCCGCAGCCTCCGCCCCTCGATCCCGAAACAGAAGGCCACCGCCGCCAGTATCGCGGTCAGCAGTACGGGACGACAGACCCGGCCAGGCGCTGACGCCGGGCCGCACGCCGGCCCGGCAACCCAGCGCCGATCCTCAGTCCCTACCGATCCGCCGCTGTCCATTCGAGCAAGGCCTCCAGAGGAGGCGCCGTTCGCGCCCGGGGTCATGAGCCTATCCAGAAATTTCCCGCTGCGAAGTCGAAATCGCAGGGCCGTAAGCTTCGCGACGGCAGGTTCTTCGAACAGACTCTTATATCAGCCGCACCATCGCCCCGCCAAAAAAAGTGGGAAGGTTGCCTCCAGCCAGCCGGCGAAGCGGCGCTTCCTCCCCCTGCGTGGAGGACAGGAACGCGGACGGGCCGGTCTCCTCCTCTCCCCAATTGCTTACCGCGTTCAGGTGGAGCCTGCTATCAGTAGTGGCGATCCCGAACAGGGCAACAATTGCGCTACAGCAAATAAGTCCACTCTACCCGCCGCGCCAGAATTATATCGCGCCTGCGCCGAAAAGTCGTAAAAGCCACAGGCGGTCCGTGCGGGCGTCTAATATAAAGACAGGCGCGCGCCGCAATGGCGTGCGGCCTGCACGGGACGATGCCCTTCAATCCGTGCCGGCGTGAAAGGGAGGG
>JAOACM010000185.1 GCA_026417845.1 Planctomycetota bacterium
ATGATACTCTACGTCGCAACAAAGGAACCGGATGTTGTCTTTGCCGCCTGCGAAGCACAGGGCGACGTCATGGACCGCGAAGCGGGCATTTCGCCCAAGCGGCTCCTCGATGATCGCTTCGTGCTCGCTCTGTGTGTCTCCCGGCTGCCGGAACTGCCAGAAGGGGCGGAAATTCTCGGAGAAAAATGGCGGGAAATCCCGTCCGATATCCAGACCGCCGCCGGCCTGGTCGCCGTCAGGCGCGCGCCGGACGAGAAGGCGGCGCAAAGCATCGCGAAGGCGGCCGATCCCGCGGCGAAGCTCGCCGCGATCGAGGCGGCGAAATGCCAGGCGCTGCTCGTCGCTGAGCCCGGGCCGCTCGATGTCCCCGTCGCCTGCGGGCAGCGGTGGGTCGAGTTCCAGGGCGTGCGCGACGGAGAGGATGGGGGCGGAGAGGAGGAGGCGGCGGACGCATGGCTGCGGTGACGCTGGAGGAGGCCAAGGCGCATATCGGGATCGCGCATTCCGCCCAGGATGCCGTCGTAGAGACGATGATCGCAGGGGCGGAGGACTGGATCGCCCGCGAGTGCGGCATATGTCTGGCCGAAACCACATGCGAAGAAGACCTCGACGGCGGCGGCCTGTTCCTGCGCCCGTCCTGCGTTCCCGTCACGGCGCTGGAGTCCGTCGCCGACAACCTGGGACAGTACGAGACCGTATACGCGGCGATCGTGCGCGGCGTGCTGCTCCAGTGGGCCGATGCGGACGGGCGGCCGCTGGCGAGGCCCTGGCCGGACGGCATCGGCCGCTGGCGCGTGGCCTACACCGCCGGCTACGCGTCGCCGCCGGCGGGGCTGCGGTCCGCTATCCTGGCGCTCGTGTACCGCGCGTACAACGCGCGGGGCGGAGAGACGGGATCGTCGGCCCAGGGGGCGAACGTATCGTGGGGCAGGCTGGCCGACTCGGACATCCGCGAGATGCTCCGGCCGTACCGGCGGACGCCGTCGGCGAGGGTGTGAGCGATGCCGTTCTACCATCCCGTCCTGAGATACCGGCCCGCGCGCGAATCCGACGGCGCGGGCGGATTCGACGAGACGCCCGGGACGGCGGAGACGATCTACGGGGCGATACAGATCCATCGCTCGCGGATATCTATGCTGTGCGATGCCGACGAGGATGTACTCCCGGGCGATCTGATCGAGGCGGCCGAAGGGGCCGGGGCGGCCGGGTCGTACCGCGTTACGGCGCGGGTGGTCGTGCCTGGGACGAGGAGCGCGGTGCTGGAGCTCGAGCGGCTCGATCGGCCGATCACGCCGGGGTGATGCGTGCTGCACGCGAAGGTCAGGCTGGCGATGACTCCCGAGGCTGTCATAGAGGCCGTCATGGCGGCGAAGGTCGGCCCGCTGGAGAGATGCGCGCTGCTCGTCGAGGCCGAGGCGAAGCGGCTGCTGTCGCGGGGAGAAAAGGGAGAGAGACCGCCGGAGGGGGACGCCACGAGGGGGCCGTACAGGTACAGATCGAGTCCGGCGGGACAGCCGCCGTTCCTGCGCACCGGGAACCTGCGGGCCTCGATCAGGCACGAGCGCACGGCGCGGGGGACGTACATCGTCGGGCCGACGAACGTCGCGTGGTACGGGCGCGTGCATGAATTCGGGGCCGCGATCGCGGTCACGCCCAGGATGCGCGGATTCCTCAGGTGGAAGTTCGGCTGGAACGTCTCCCCGAAGACGACGCGCATCGTCGTCCCGAAGCGGCCCTTCATGCGCCCCGCGCTGGACAATTGCCGCGCGCGATTCCCGGAGCAGTTCCGCGGGATGACGGCTGGCGTCAGGGGCGTCAGGAGCGGCAAGGCATGATCGCGGACGTGATCGCGCGGAAACTTCTGTCCGACGATCCGGCCGCCGCGGCGATCCGCGCGCGGCTCGCAGACTATGCGGACGGCAAGGCGATATTCTGCCTGCCCGCAATGCCGGAGGACTCCGGGCTGCCTGCGATCGTGATCGCCGAGGCCGGCGGCGCGTCGTGGGGATGCCGGGCGCGCCCTGGTGCGGAGGTCCGGGTGGACGTGCAGGTCTTCGGCAGGAAGGGCATGACGACAGAGACGATCCGCGGGCTGGCGCGGGACCTTTGGACGTTCCTGGGGCGCTCGGACATGGCCGGGGATATGGCGGCGGCCGGGTTCGAGGGGTGGGGCGTCGTCGCGCAGCCGCCCCAGAACACGCAGGACGGACTCGGGTTCCCCGGATACACGATACCGCTGGTCTGCCGGGTGCTGGCGGCGGGGTAAGCCGTATCTATCCGGCGGGGGGAGATAGCGAGGAGGTGAGGCATGGCGGCGGCAGGGTACAGCTGCACGCTCAAGATCGGCGGCAGCGCGGTGGCCTATGCCCGGGACGTGAAGCTCGACTCGTCGGCCGGGACGATAGACGTGTCGAGCCGCGCCGGGTCGGGATGGAAGGAATTCCTGGCGGGGCTGCGCGAATGGGGCGTCTCGATAGACCACCTGTGGGTGCCGAGCAACGCCCAGATGCAGGCGTTGCGGGCGGCGTTCCTGGCCGGCACGACTGTCACCGTGCAGGTGCTCGACGACGGCGGCTACGGATTCAGCGGCACGGCGTACGTGACGGGCATCGAGCACGGGCAGCCGCTTGAAGGCGGCGTGACGTTCGCCTGCACTCTCAAGGGCACGGGAGCGCTGTCGGTAGTGACGCCATAGCGCCGGCCGCAGTCGGAAGAGGAGGAGAACGGCATGGCCGCCGCCGGCTACAGCTGCCAGCTCGTCATCGGGACCGGCGCGAATGCGCAGATAGTCGGCTACGCGCGCGACGTGAAGCTGGACGGCGCGGCCGGGGCCGTCGAGGCATCTTCCAGGGCCGTCGCCGGGTGGAAGGAGTTTCTCGCGGGCATCCGCGAGTGGTCCGTCTCTATCGAGCAGCTCTGGGTGCCGACCGACGCGGCGCTGCTAGCCCTGCGCGATGCATATCTGTCCGGAGCCGGGATCGCGGTCAGGATCGAGGACTCCGGCCTCGCCGATATCCCGACGTGGCAGGCATCCACTGGGTACACGCTGGGCAGCTACGTCAAACCGACGGCGCCCAGGGGCTTCCGCTACGAGTGCACGCAGGCCGGGACATCGGGCGCGTCCGAGCCTTCCTGGCCGACGACCGTCGGGCAGACGGTCAGTGACGGGACGGCGAAGTGGACGTGCAGGTACGCGGGGAAAGGGTTCTACGGCTCGGCAGTAGTGTCTGCGATGGAGCACGGGCAGCCGCTCGAGGGCGGCGCGACATTGGCTTGTACGCTGAAGGGGACCGGACCTCTCGTCGTGATTACATGACTGGCGTTTCCCCGCGGGGGTGGCGCGATGGTGGAATTCGAGGACAGGGGCGGAGCGAAGTGGCATCCGCGCGTTACAGTCTCGACGCTGCGCCGGTTCGAGGAGGCGACGGGGCTCTGTCTGCTGCGGCCAGGCGACTGGGAGAAGGCCGCCTGCCGGATCGGGACCGGGACCCTGCTGGCGTACCTGGCCTGCGAGGCCGAGGCGCGGGAGCGGGGAGTGACGCTGGAGGCGTTCGAGGAGGCGCTGGAGGCGCCCGGATGCCTGGAGGCGGCCGTGCGAGCGGCCGGGGAGGCGCTGGCGGATTTTTCCCGGCGGTGCGGGATGGCGGCAGCGAACCGCGCGCCCGCGAGAACGAATCCGGATGGACGTGGGCCGACATCCACCGCCTCGCCGCCCTCGCCGGGGCAGGAGACCCGGGACCATTCTCCGCGCGCGAGCTAGCCTGGCGGGCCGAGGCGCTCGCCCGCGACCGATGGGACAGGACGGCCTACGCCGCCTGGGTCTTCGCGCGGGCGCTCGGCGCCACGCGCGCGTCCTATGACGAATTCCATCCTCTGCGTGCGGCCGAGCGGAAGACCGA
Source organism: Planctomycetota bacterium (assembly GCA_026417845.1). Lineage (GTDB taxonomy): Bacteria > Planctomycetota > SZUA-567 > H5-PLA8 > CALKMO01 > CALKMO01. The sequence continues at coordinate 3,900 of JAOACM010000185.1, forward strand.
CCTGGCCGCGCTCGACCGCTGGATCGAAGATATGCGCGGACGGCTCGGCCGGCCGGACGATGCCGAGGAGCGATGGGCGCGCGCGCGGGAAAAGCTCGCCAGGGGGCGGCGATGATCGAATACGGCAGGCTGTCCGTCGGGGATGTCCTCCGGCTCGCGCGCGACGTGCGCGGCTTCGGCCGGCAGGGGGACCGCGTGCGCGTCATATCGTGCGGCGCAGACGATTGCCGCGTCGCGAACGAGGGGGGGAAGGTATGCCGGTTCGTCGGGGTGGCGGCGGCGGTGGCGCTGGAGCGGGACGGGGCGGCAGAAGTGGAGGCGGGCGATGCCCGAAGGTGACGTCAGGGCCGGCGGCGCCTATATCGAGATAGGCGCGCGCGACGAGAAGTTGCGGACGGACCTGGCGCGCGCCGGGGGGCATATCGCGTCGTGGGGTCGCGAGATCGGCGCGCGACTCCAGACGATCGGCGCCGCCATGGCCGGACTCGGCGGCGGAATCGCGGCTGGGCTCGCCGGGGCGCTCCGGTCATTCGCGGATTACGGCGAGCAGATGGACCGGATGGAGGCGCAGACGGGCATGGGCCAGGCTGCACTGGCCGGCCTGCGCACGCTCGCTGAAGACCTGGGAGTATCGTTCGAGGCGGTGCCGGCCGGCATCCGCGCGATGCAGGTAGCGATAGCGGACGGGACGAAGGAGAGCGCGGAGGCGTTCGCGCGTCTCGGCGTTTCCGTCTCCGACCTCGCCGGCCTGACGCCGGAGGATCAGTTCGCGCACCTCGCCGATGCGATCGCCCGCATGGCCGACCCGGCGGCCAGGACCGCCGCCGCGGTAGACATATTCGGCCGGTCAGGCGCCGCGCTGATCCCCGTGCTCCAGGGCGGGGCGGCCGCGATGGCAGCGGCCGAGGAGCGGGCACGACGATTCGGGCTCGTGCTGGACTCGGAAGCGCGCGAGAATGCGCGGCGCGCGGACGAGGCGTTCGACGGACTGCGGATGGCGCTCGGCGGCCTGAAGCTCGCCCTAGGAGAGGCCTCCGCGGCGTTCGCGCCGTACATCGCGCGACTAGCCGATGTCATCGCGCGCGCGGGGGAATGGATCAGGCGAAACCCGCAGTGGATCGAGGCGATAGGCAAGGCCGCGATCGCGGTTGGAGCCGCGGGCGCGGCGTTCCTCGCGCTCGGGACCGCGATAGCCGCTGCGATGTCGCCAGCGCTGCTCGCCGCCGGCGCGATCCTGGGGATAGCGGCCGCATGCCTGGCGGCGATGGACGCGACAGGCGCGATGGGCACTGGGTTCGGCGAGGCGTTCAACGCTATACGTATCGCCGGTACGGGCCTCGGTACGTGGCTCGGGGGCCTGTGGCTCCAGATCGAGAAGGGCGCCACGCATGCCGCCTACTGGCTCTCAGAGGCCCTCTTGTGGCCGATACAGAAGATTCTCGATGGGTTCGTGTGGCTGCAGCGGCAGGTGCTGGGCGCGATCGAGGCGATCGTGGCGGGGGCGAACGCCGTGCTGTCGCTGGCCGGGATGGAGATCGAGATGCCGCGAGTCGCGGCATTGGGAGAAGAGACCGCGGCCGGCATCGCATCGGCCCGCGCGCGGATGCGGCGCAACTACGAGGAGAACATACGCGAGATGACAGCGCGCGAGCGTGCGCTGTTCGCTGCAGACCAGCAGACGGCCGGCGGCGGCATCGCGTTCGATGCGGGAAGGCTGCGGGAGGGGCTGGCTCGGATAGGAGACACCGTCCTGGCTGGAGCCGAGGGGGCGTTCGAGCGGCTGTTCGGGGCGCTTCCGGGGGCTGTCGCGGCCGCCGGCGGAGTTCCGGGCGGCGCCGCGCCGGCGGTCGCCAGGGGAGCGATGCCGGTCGGGATGCTCGCCGGGCCGCCTGAGTTCGCGACGACAGGGACGTTCGTCGGCGGCATTGCCGGCATGATGGCCGCGACCCAGGGCAATACGGTCTCCCTGCTGCAGGCCATCCGCGACAACACGGCGAGGATCGCGCGGAACAGCGAGCCCGACTACACGGAGGCGCTGCAGTGAGCTTGACGGTCGCCGAGCTGGTAGACTCGCGCGAATACACCGAGAAGTACATTCTGCGCGACGGCACGCCGGACCTGGCCCCGACCCTCAAATGCCGGTACTTGGTCAAGGGCACCGACGAGCCGGCGATAGCCGGGACGGCATCGGGCCTGCCGGCCATCGGCGAGCAGGTCGTCTACGGCGAGTACACGCTATACGTCATAGATCGCTCCTACCAGGTCAGGAAGTCGGTATCGGGCGCATCGGACAACGCGGTCGAGGTCGTCATCACGTACGGCGTGCCGGACATGCTGCCGGCCGAGGAGGACGAGGTAGAGCTCTCGATCGTCGCCGAGACCGCGCACATCGAGAAGGCTATCGCGCAGACGCATTATCCGTCGAACAAGAGCGGCGTCGGCCTGATGATCGGCGTGAACGCCGACGGGAAGGTCGAGGGGGTGGATATCTACGTTCCCCGCGGGTCGCTCGTCTGCAGGACGACGCGGGAGACGCTCTCCGCGGAGTATCGCGCGACGCTGATGGACCTATGCGGGACTGTGAACGACGCCGAGTGGGGCGGCTGGGCGAAGGGAGAGGTCCTGTTCCTTGGCGCGGTGGCGCGCCGGCGCGGGAGCGGAGACTGGAGGGTCGAGTACCATTTCGCGGTCTCGCGCAACTCCGAGGAGACCGTCGTCACGGTGAAGGATGACGGGACGACGGAGGAGCAGGAGATCGCCAAGCCGGGCTGGCACTATCTCTGGATGGAGAAGGTCCGACGGAAGAATTCCTCCGGGAACGGCGTGGACCTGCTCGTCCAGGCCGCACACTTGGCGCAAGTCTACCGCGAGGCGGACTTTTCGCTGCTGGAGGGCTGACAGGCATGGACGGCCGGCGCAGCGCAGGCGCAGGCCCTTCCGGGCGCATACGCGGCGACGGGGTCGCAGTCGCCCAGGGGCCTGGAGGCGTCACTATAGCCGGGCGACGGGCGGCGGAGATATCGCGCGAGCCGGCGCTATGGAGTCTCGCATGCAACGTCGGGTCTGCTGCGCTGCGGCCGTACGATGCCTGCGCCCTCGCCGGACATCTGTACGGGGGGCTGAATGCGGAATTCCACCGCTGCCTTACCGTCCGCGTTCCCGCGGCGGGCGACGAGGGGCGCTTCGGGGTATGCGCCGAGGCTATTCCGGCCGGCGGAGTCGGCCGCGTGTACGTGCTGGGCGTATGCCTGGCGACTATCGTCAATCAGACGGGCAGCCCTGCCGTCGCGGCCGAAGTGACGGACGGAGAGGCCCATCTGGTCGCGGCCGAGGACGGATCGGCCCAGGTGCTATGGGAGGCGGCGTTCCAGGGCGACGAGGAACATCTGGCACTGGTGCGGATCGGCGGCGGGGGGGCGGGCGAGAAGGCGCTGGCCACGCTATATCCCTGTCGCTTGGCCACGACGGCCCATCATAGCCTGAGCGGGCTGGCGGCGATCGATGGAATACAGCCATATGCTGGCGACAAGATACTCGTGTGGAAGCAGTCGTCGCCCACCCAGAACGGGATATACACGGCAGCCAGCGGCGCGTGGAAGAAGGAGAGATCGTTCGCCGTGAGCGATCCGCTCCTGATCATGGTCAGACAGGGAACCTTGTATGGAAGGATGCTGTTTATGGTGACTGGCGGCAATGCCGTGGCGATGACGGGCGCGGCCGCCAGGTGAGTGGATCGGGGTCTGGGCGTGGGGTGGACGACCGGCATATGGCCTGTAGACACTGGCGAGCCGATCCAGGCTGAGCACTTCGGCGATCTGGCCGCCGCGATAAACGAGCGGCGCGCTATCGTGTCTGCCCCCGCGCCGACGGCTATCGGATCTGGCGATCGGCTGACAGCCGCAGCCATAGCCACGTATCAGGCATCTGTGGACGGGCTGATTGGCGCATCCTCCCCGGGATTCGTGGATCACAGGGACTGGTCGAGCGCCGATCCGCCGGCCTGGACGCGGAGCGGCATATTGACCTATATCTACAATGTGCTGAGGCCGGCGTGGGTAGATCCCGCGGACTATGGTGCTCGCACAAACTGGACGCGACGCCCTGCGCGCCTGGGATCGCGGCTGGAGGGGACGCTGACAGCCGGAGATGTGCTAGTCAGAGAACAGCTGAATGAGCTGTACGAGTGCCTGCGGTTGTTGCTGTGGATCAAG
>JAOACM010000186.1 GCA_026417845.1 Planctomycetota bacterium
AGATGTGTATAAGAGACAGCTCACGTCTTCTCTGAAAACCGCTCCTGCAGACCAAATAGCGCAACCGGCTCCGCGCCGTTCGACTCAAAACTGCTCGTCCGGAGGGATTGTATCAGGGAGAGGGAGGAGGCAGTTCAACTGGAGCGTTTTGCCATCGCGCAGGATCGTAATGACCGTCGGGCCGTGCGCCGAAGTAGTTATGATATGCGCCAGGTGAGCCGGATTTTCAACGGCCAGATTCCCCACCGAAACGATGCAATCTCCCGGCCGCAAGCCGCACCTTTCCGCTGCCGTGTTCAAAAATACCTGTTCCACGAACGCCCCGCGCTCAACTTTCTGGCCGAAACGTTCGCAGTTTTCCTTAGTGACCGGGAGCATTGCGATGCCGAGCCGCGGGGAAGGCATGTCCGGAGGCGGAGGGACTGGGCCTTTCTTTTCCCCCGCCGGTTCCTGTTCCCCTCCTCCGCCGGGCCTCGGCGCCGAGGGGGAAGAGGCGGATCGGTTGGCGGACCGCGCAACGGCCGGCGCTTCGGGCGCGGCTCTTCGCGCGCAAGCGCCTTCGTTCGGCGACGTGCCGGGATTCGCAACGCGCCCCTCTTCCGTCCTACCGGCGGCAGGCGTCCCCGCGTCCCGCCCGGGCCGGGGCCGATGCCGAGCGGGAGCGTCAGTGCACTCCCGGGAGCATGACGCCGGATCGGAGGCCGGGATCGAATATGCCCGAGCGGCGACGCTTGATCCGGGAGATACATATCTCGGTCGAGCGGCGACGGATATCGCGGCGAGCAATCCGGTGCCGGCTGCCAGGCCGGCGGTGAGGAGTCTCACTGGCCAGTCCTCCAACACCTCACGGGCGCTGCCTGCCATCCTCTGGCGGAGCTGAAATTACCGGAAGGCGCGGGCAGGATCAATACTTTTTCCTCCGCGACTCGACCGTATCCCTGGCGGGCACCACGAAGGGTCCACAAGCCCTTGTGGAGTATCGGAGCGTGTGCTAAGGCATCGCCCCGGAATGGGATCCCATGACCACCGGCCCCGTCGGTGGGGACGGCTGGAGCGATGGACCAATGGGGCCCGCAAAAGGAGGGTTGCCCCCTCGCTTCGCGGCGGGCGGGCTGGTAGCGAGCCGGAATCATGGAGCTGCCTGCAGGAGAGAGAGCCTCTCGCCCGACGGGCGGGGCAGGCCCCATTCTCGCGCTGGCGTTAGCGTGCTCGGGTTGGGGCCTCGGGTTCACGATTATAAAATGGGGCCAGGCGGCTCTGGGAACGTATCTGCCCGGTGTCCCGGACGCGGGGGTGACGGCGTCTTACTCGGCGGTGCGGTTTCTGGCCGCCACCCTGGTGTTGCTTCCCCTGACATGGCGTGGCATGGGACATTTTACTTTTGCCGAGGCCGCAGGCGGAGGGTTGAGCGGTCTGTCGTTCGCCATCGGTCTCTTCCTGCAGCTCTGGGGGCTTCACTACACTTCTCCCTCTACGGCCGCATTCCTTACGAGCCTCGTCGTGGTCTTCACGCCGGTCGCGCAGGCCGTTCTCCTGCGTCGGCGGCCCCGGCGGCAGACTTGGGCGGCGGTGGCAGTGGCCGCGGCCGGTATGTTCGTTCTGACCGATCCGGCCGGCGGAGGCTTCGGACTGGGCGAATTGCTCAACTTTCTCTCCTCCATCGCCTTTACCGGCCAGATACTGTTCCTGGACGTCTATGGCCGCCGGTCGAACCCATGGCGATTCACGCTCGCGATGTTCGCCGCGACGTTTGCCTTCCACCTGGCCGTTCTGCCGGCGCTTCCCGGTTGCGGAGCGATTCCCGGCGCCGTCGCATCCGCGCTGGCGGGCGACGGCACGGTTCAGTGGACGATGGCCGTGACGGTTCTGTACAGCACGCTCGTGTCCTTCGGGCTCATGAACGCCTTCCAGCCCATGGTGTCGCCGGCTCGGGCGGCTGTCATCTACGTACTGGAGCCCGTCTTCGCGTGGGTGTTCGCCGTGGTTCTCGGAGAGGAACGGCCGGCGATCCGGTCCGTCCTCGGCGGATCGCTCATACTGGTCGCGAACATCATCGAGGCAGCAGGGATGCCGGAGACGTCCAGCGCCGGCGCGGGCGGCCCGGTCGGGGCCCCCGACCATCGGGGCATGGGAAACTGTGCCGCGCCGTCGCGCTCCGTCTCCGACGGGGCGTCCGCGAACTATCCGCCTTCCGCGGAATAGCAGGTCCGGGACCGCGCATTGGAGGCAACCCGGTGCCCCGGGGATGCCCGATAGGGACCGCAATTGTTTGGAGCCTATCCAAAAACCTCCGGTGCACAGCTTATGTGCTCAGCGTTCTCTGTCCCCGGGGAGAGTTTCTGGACAGAGGTCCTTACCCCATATATGGTACCGCAGCGGGCAGAGCAGGCCCATTATACCAGCGCTACTGTTGTTGCCACATTCGGGCGCGCAACTGCGCATGGCAGTCGCCACCCGAATGCGGCAAACAATTACCAGAGGCCGCGCCACGGGGGGCGGGCCGTGAGATTCCCGGCCATGCTTCCGTTCGGCTCCACCGTGCGGACCCCGTAAAAAAACCGCCTTCGCTTCTTCGCTTGCCATCCGCCGCGGGAATGCTCAAATTAGCGTCGCTGTTGTGATCGGATTGGGATATTCGCGCCTGAGGAGAGGCGCGTCCTGCGGTTTTAGCGGAGCGTCGTCAAGTGGCGGAACCTGTGGGTTATCTCCTGGGCGCAGGCAACAGACCGATCCCCCTTGTTCCAGGCGCCGTTATCTCGATCGGCCGGGCACCGGATAACACGGCTGTATTCGACGATATCCTGGTCTCGCGCCATCATGCGACGATAGAGTGCGGAGCGAATGGCGAGGTGACCATACGGGACCTCGGGTCCTCGAACGGTACGTTCGTCAACGGCGAACGGGTCGCTGACCGCAAGGTCGTAAGGGGAAACGATCTGATCCGGCTTGGCGGCCGCATGATAACTTTCATCACGGCCGAGGACGGGATCAAGCCGAAGGCGATGCAGAAACGGCAGAGGAGGAAACTTACCGAGCACGACACCGCCGTCGGAATAAGTCCCACCAAACAGACCGCTCCGGTCGAGGACGCCAGCCTTTCCGGCAACCTCCACGACCAGCCTCTCCCGCAAATACTCCAATACCTTTCTTCGAATTCCTCTACCGGGGAGCTTGCGGTCCTATCGCGCGGAGGCAGGGGGCTGATCGCGTTCAATCGCGGGTCCATCTATTACGCGGAGTACTCTGACCATAAAGGAGAACTTGCAATATATCTCCTGGCGGAAGAACACGCCGGTACTTTCATGTTTCGCGATCGGAAGGAACCGCCTCTTCTGGCTCCCAACGTCTTCGAGCCTGTGGTCAAGGTAATCTTCGAGTGCTGCCGCAGGATGGATGAGACCCGGGCAGGCAAGGGAGACGCCTGACGCATTCCAAATGGTGAAACGCAACGGGCTGAAGGGGGCGGACATACATTATGAGCCTATCCGAAAACCTCCGGCGCGCAGGCTCATGCGTTCAGCGAGCTCCACTGCCCGGCAGGAAGTTTTTGGGGCACTATGTGTGAGACGTCTCCAGCGATTCGATCAGGGAAGCAGGCGAATTGCCGCTTTCGCCCCCGGATCCGGACGGTCGGAACATCCGCAGGCAATCCGGAATATATCGGATTGGGAACCGGAGAATTTCCCGCTTGCGCGGGACGATAGAGCAGGTTACAAGTCGCACTCATTCCTTCCCGTACTGAGGACAGGTGCAATACGCTGGCCAAGGCGTATATCGCCTGTTCGGGGGTTACAGGGTCGGGTATCGTTCTGATCCCAGGGACTGCCGGACCATGGAGCCGGTTGCGCTGCTGGTCCGCGGGGGGCGGCTGTCGGAGAGGACGGGACGGGCGAATGCGGCGAGGGAGTGCGTACAGGTTTGCCTCCGGCGCTCTCTGAAAGGCGCTTGGGGGTAAAAATCGCGAAAAACGCTATCCGGCAGGTGCGGGCCCTCTCTGAGTAGCTGGTGCAACACCCCCCCCGCCACCCGCGTAAATTTCCCTGCCGTCCAGGAACATCGGGACCGGCTCCGGACCATGCGAGAGGATAGAGGCGCCCGACAAGGGCAGGGGGGAGGGCGGATGGAGGACCTGGCGTTCGCCACGTGCGCTATCCTTTCCGTAATATCGGCGCTGGCTGCGGTTATGAACCGCGGCACTCCGGTCTACTCTGTGATGTGCCTTCTCCCCATGCTTGTGGGGATCGCTCTGATATTTGTTATGCTCTCGGCACCCTTCGTGGCCGCCATGCAGGTGGCTCTCTACGGGGGCGCGGTGATAGTATTGTTCCTTTTCGCCGTTATGATCCTGAACGTGCGTGGCGGAGGTTTGCGCCGGACGGAAACGATCGGCGAATGGATGGCAGGGGCCACTCTGGCCGGCTGCCTTATAGGCATTCTGGCTGCGTTCGCTGCCCTCGCCACAGGTAGAACAGAATTCCCAGTTGTGGGGAAGAGGGGTGATGGCGGCTTCGGGAGCGCAGGCCACATCGGAGGGATAGTGGTAGCGGATCTCGTAGTTCCGTTCGAACTGGTCTCAATCCTTATCGTGGCGGTGCTAGTTGGGGCGGTCTTGATCCTCGGGCGTGACTTCTGGCGGAACCGCGGGCATGATCGCGGGGCGCCGTCATGATCGCGGATCGTCGTCCGGTCCAGCGGAAGACATCCAGGAGGGTGCGACCCCCGGTCTTCCGGATGTTTCCTGGCGGGCGTTCGGCGGAGAGGCGATGAGCGGAACCGTTTTCAGTCCTGCCAGCTGCGCGATGCTGGCCTCGGTACTGTTCGGCATCGGTGCGTTCGGCATAGTCTCGCGCCGCAACCTGATCGTGGTCCTGGTGGCGATAGAGATAATGCTGAACGCGGCTAACCTCGCCTTCGTCTCGTTCGCGCGTCTGCATGCAGACGGCCCGGGAGGAGGCCTGGGCCAGGCTGCCGCGTTGTTCATCATGGCGCTGGCGGCCGCCGAGGCGGCGGTGGGTCTGGCTATCGTTCTGGCCATATACAGGAGCAGAGGCACGGCGACGACCGACGGGGTTGACGTCCTGAGGGGCTGATAAAACCGTGGCGACGAAGAGCCTGGATTCCTGCGGCGGCCGGGGTTTCCTCGGCGTCCCGCCCGCCCGTCTGAAGGTTTCCGGACAGGCTCGAAAGTATCAGGCTTCACCGCCACGGCATGGGCGGCCGATTGCCGGGCGCTTACCGCAGCTGAAGACCGGCCCGTGGGATGCCGGAACCGTTTCCGGTGGTTTCCCGGAGCGCAGGATGAATAAGAGCCTATCTCAGAAACTTCCTGCCGGACAGTGGGGCCCGCTTGGCGTATGAGCTGCGCGCCGAAGGTTTTCGGACAGGCTCCAAGAGCCTGTTCAGGGCTTCCCGTGGCGGATCAGAGGGCGCAAAGCCGTAAGCTTCGCGGCGGCAGGTTTTTCGGATGGGATCGGAGTCAACGGAATACGGGCATTCCGGAATGATGGCTCCCGAAATGCTGGAGAGGGTAGGAAGCATAAGGGTACCGGAAGGGTTCGGGATATAAGCCATGGGATTGGGCGATCTTATCTTCCTTATACCCATGTTCCCCCTGGCGGGGTTTCTGCTGAGCGGTCTTGCCGGGGGGGCACTGGGCAGGCGCGGCGTATCGCTCGCCTCGTGCGGCCTGCCCGTGCTGTCGTTTCTGCTCGCCGTCGGAGTCGTTTCGCGCATCGCCGGTTCCGGCGCGACGATCGAACAGGACCTGGGCCGGTGGATCAGCGCCGGCCTGCTGGAGGCCCGTTTCGTCCTCCGGGCAGACCGGCTTTCAGCTGCAATGCTCCTCGTGGTGGCCGGTGTGGGGACACTGATCCATATCTACTCGACCGGCTACATGCGGCATGACAGGGGGTACGCGAGATACTTCGCCTTCCTTAACCTGTTCCTTGGTTCGATGCTGCTTCTGGTCATGGCAGGCGATCTCCTTCTGATGTTCGCCGGGTGGGAGATGGTCGGTCTGTGTTCGTACCTGCTGATCGGGTTCTGGTATGAAAAGGATGCCAACGCGCGCGCCGGCATGAAGGCGTTCGTTTTCAACAGGATCGGAGATCTGGGTTTTCTGGTCGGCATCTTCCTGACGTACTATGCCTTCGGAACTTTCGATTCCGCCCGGATACGCGAGATCGCCTGCACAGGAGGAGTGACCGATCCGGTTACGGGCCTTTTCCGGGCCGTGCCGGCGGACCTTTCGCTCGTTCCGCTGATATGTCTCTGCCTGTTCGTCGGGGCAACCGGTAAGTCCGCCCAGATACCTCTTTTCGTCTGGCTGCCCGATGCGATGGCCGGTCCCACGCCGGTAAGCGCGCTGATTCACGCCGCCACGATGGTTACCGCCGGCATATACATGATGGCGCGGTTATCCTTCCTCTATGCCATGACGCCAGAGGTAATGGCGGTCGTGGCGACGGTCGGGGCGGCGACGGCCCTCCTGGGCGCCATAGCAGCGCTGACCCAGACAGACATCAAGAAGGCGCTGGCCTGCTCGACCATAAGCCAGCTCGGATACATGGTTCTCGGCTGCGGCGCCGGCGCGTTTTCGGCCTCGATATTTCACCTCGTGACGCATTCCTTTTTCAAAGCAGCTCTGTTCCTTTGCGCGGGCCTGGCGATCCACGCGCTGGGCGGGATGCAGGATATGCCCGGGATGGGCGGTCTGCGGCGCCGGATGCCCTGGACGTACGGCGCCGCGGCGATCTCCGCTCTGGCGCTTGCGGGGATCCCTCCGCTGTCCGGTTTTTTCAGCAAGGACGCGATCCTGGTCGGGACGCTCGGGCGGGTTATGTCCGACGGGCCGTCGCCCGGAGATCCGGGCGGCTTCCTGGCGATTCTCTATGCGGGGCTTTATATCGCCGGGACGGCCTGCGAGGCGCTGACGGCGTTCTATGCCGTTCGCTGGGTAGCGCTCGTATTCCTTGGAGAGGACAGATCGGCGCCTGCAACGGGGATGGAAGCCGGCGGGGCCGTGGCGGTTTCGGTTGGAGCGGGGGCTTCTGTTGCGCGGGGAAGCTATGAGCATGGCGAAGGGGCCGGCAAGGAGCCGGCGACGATGCTGGCGCCGGCGGTGGCGCTGGCTTTCCTGGCGGCGATCGGCAGTACGCTGGCTATGATACCGGCCGGTGGCGGGCTGACCGGATTCCTCGCCGGCGCGGTTGCCGGGCCCGTCGGCGGCGCAGCAGAACCGTCCGCAGGGGCGAACTATTTCGCGGCGGCAGCCTCGGCCGCGATGGCGTGCCTCGGGGCGCTGGCGGCGTGGTTCGTTTATATCCGGCGCGGCCATGTGCCGGCGTCGGTTCCAGCCGGCGGGCTCAGAGCTGTCTCCTTCCGCCTCTTCCACTTCGACGCCGTTTACGATGCCGCAGGAGCGGCGGTCCTCCGTCTGGCGCGCGGTCTTTGCCTGGCGGTTGACAGAATACTGCTGGACGGGCTGCTGGTGCGCGAAGCGTTCGGAGGGGGCGCGCGGCGGCTTGGCGAGATCCTGAGGCGCACGCAGACCGGGACGGTCAACGCCTACGCCGCGCTCATGGTCTTCGGTGCGATACTGATACTTGTCTGCCTCGTGCTGGCGCCGGGGGGCGGGCCATGAGCATAACTGCTGTCCTTCTGGTACCGGCTCTTGGGGCGTTGGGGCTGGCGTTGACGAAGCCTTCCGACGCGAAGGCATGCCGTGCGGCCGCCTTCTTCGTGTCGCTTGCGGCCTTTGCGCTTTCGGTACCGCTGGCCTTCCGGTTCGACCCATCGGTGGCGGGGCTCCAGTTCCTGGAGGAGCGCGACTGGATTCCAGCCCTGGGCATCCGGTACATAGTCGGGCTGGACGGGATCAGCCTGTTCCTGTTTCTCCTGACGGCCTTTCTCTGCCCGCTTGCGATACTTGGCGCTTTCGGGAGCATAGACCGCCGCGAGCGGGAGTTCTATGCCTGTATGCTGCTTCTGGAATCCGGTCTGCTGGGCACTTTCGCCGCTGCCGATCTGTTCCTGTTCTACGTGGTCTGGG